>NZ_PNDI01000006.1:0-60917 GCF_005887465.1 Pseudoalteromonas sp. S1610
AAAGGTCAACAGACCCTAGTAACATGAATTAAGAATGCATGTAAGTGGTGTTTTTGCCGTTTGCCTTAGCCTGATAAACAGCGTTATCAGCATGCTTAAACAGCTCAGTAAACGTGCTGTTACTATCACTCATACATGCACCTACACTGACTGTTAGTCCTTCACTGCCCACTTTAATTTCAGCAATTAATTGGTGTAGTCTTTGGCAAAATATTAAGGTATCTGCACTATTGGTGTCGGGCAGCATAATTAAAAACTCTTCCCCACCATAGCGTGCAACTAAATCAGTTTGTCTGCTTATTTTTTTAAGACATTGGCCTAGTTCTTTTAGCACCCTGTCGCCCTCTAAATGACCATAGGTATCGTTGATCTGTTTAAAATCATCAATATCAATCACTAATAGTGCAACTGAGCGGTGTGTTCTTTTTGCTTGTTCGAGTAATAAAACACTGCGGTAATCCATTTCACGCCTGTTTAATAGCGATGTTAGCTCATCGGTAGACGCTAAAGATTGCAAGCGCTCAGTTTGTGCTTCTAGCTTTTCCCGTGTTTTTATCAACTCATCGTAGAGTTTATCTCGCTGCGTAGCATTAAAAAAGCTCCAGTATATAAACCCCTTTTCGTCAAGCTGAGCATTAACGGTAACCGCCATTCGCTCCCCCTGAGCACTGAGCATAATTAACTGCATTTCTTGGCATTTTTTTTCGTGTATTAAGGTAGGAAGCACATAACTTTGTAAAAATATTTTTGAAGATTTAGTTAGGATTTTGTCAATATACTTGCCAATAAGTTCATTGCAATGCCAGTGTAGTTCCTTTTTAAAATAAGTATTTACATAAACAATTACGTTATCCGCATTGGTCACCAATGCGCCACTTAAAAAGTAATCAGCAGAGTAATCTGTAACTCTATTATCATCTAATTGATGCAGTGGCATTAAGGTTAACTCACAAAGTCAATAATCGAACGGCCGACTGTTTCTGGGTGAGTCATATGAATACAATGACCATGTGCGCTTATAACTTGGAGCGTAGCGTTAGGTATTTCATTTGCGACAAATTCGCCTACAGATGGCGCGGCTAAAGCGTCATGTTCACTTTGTAAAACTAATGACGGCTGTTTTATATGTTTAAGCGTCGCGCGATAATCAGATAAAAAAGTGGCTTCTGCAAAGGTTTTTGCAATCAGTGGATCGGTTGAACAAAAGCTCCCCGATAACTCGGCTATAAACTCATCAGGGTGAGAACTACCCATAACTAAAGGTGCTAAATAATTGGCCCAGCCAATGTAATTTTTATCCATCAGGTTAAGTAGTTCATGCAAGTCTTGTTTTTCAAACCCGCCAAAATAATCAGGGGGTAAATTTAAAAAGCACGGTGAAGGACAAACCATAACAAGCTGAGTAAATAACTCTGGCTGCTCAATGGCGGCAAGTGCCCCAATTGTTGCGCTAACAGAGTGACCTATAAAAGTCACATCGCTAAGATCAAGTGCGTCACATATCTCAAGTACATCTTTGGCATAGCCATCAAGGGTTGAATAACGCTTTTTGTTGTATTGAGAAATATCAGACTTACCAGAGCCTACATAATCAAACAGCACTAAAGTAAAATGTTGCTCAAGCACTGGAGTAACAAACCGCCACATATTTTGGTCACAACCAAATCCGTGAGCCAAAACCAAGGTTTTACCACCCTTGCCAATTATTTTGACGTTGTTTCTTTTGCGTATTTCATTTAAGTGCGGCATTAGAATGATCCTTTTCTTTGTTCACCCAATAAAAGTAGTATATTTATTAAACATAGTGAGGACTACTGTTTATATAAATAAGTTTAACTCATTGCAAAGCTTTATACATCAATTAGTTAGATGAAAAATCATCAAGAGAAAAAGTACATACTATTGTATTAAAAAGTGTGATTATTTATTTTGCTTAGGGATAAAAATACACACTTTTTGTTAACATTAAATTACATCCTTAGCAGCCGGCATCATCTTAAATAAAATGGCTATTACAACCAAACGGATTAGTTCTGGTGCTCGTACTGCCCACGATAAACTTCAAATACTTTTAATACGGTGTGTTGTTCTTTTGAAAGCGCGTCAAACCAATCGTCAAATAATTCATCATCTTCTTGTTCGCTTAATGCTAAATAATGAGCAAGTAATTCAATGATGTCGTTATGAGAACACCCTAACGAATCAACTTGTTTAGCCAATATACTGTGGTCACGCTCTCTGAGAGTATCCATGACTCCTTGGTCGATTTGGTCTTGTTGTGCCTGAGCGTCACTCATAAAACTACCTCTATTAACGTTATTAAATTCTTATTATTTTGTTCGCTGAGTCTAGTTATAGCAGCCTAAATACTAATAGCCAGTACTTTTGATCTAAGTGCTTATTTTTTGACTATTTTGTGCAAATACACAGCAATTACACTGCGTTTAAGGCTATTTAAAATGATTTGCAAAGAGAAAATAAATACGTTAAATTAAATGATATACTATCACATAACACTAAGGCATTTTATGAAGCCCAATATTCACCCTGATTACCATGTGGTTGCTTTTCATGATACTGCAGCTGATTCTTACTTTATTATTGGTTCAACCATTAAAACCAATCGCACCATAGAAATTGAGGGTAAAACATACCCTTATGTTCCAATTGATGTCTCAAGTGACTCACATCCATTTTATACAGGCAAACAAAAAACGCTCGCTACTGATGGACGCGTTGCGCAATTTAATCGTCGGTTTAAAAACCTCTCTACAGCTAAAAAGGAAAGCAAATGAAAGTTTTAAGTTCATTAAAAAGTGCAAAACAACGACCAGGTTGTCAAATTGTAAAGCGCAAAGGGCGAGTATTCGTGATATGTAAAGATAACCCTAGATTTAAAGCTGTGCAGGGTATGAAGAAAAAGTAGCAAGATAAAATAATGCCGAGTTTATACTCGGCATTATTATTAGGGTCTGTTTATTTAACTACAACAGAAAACTCAGGCACTGCTTGAATAACCTTTTTCACGGTACATGTATTTACCGCAGCAATCAGCGCTTTTTTATATTTAGCTGGGAAACCTTCTGGCAAGCCAATTTCGATTGAAAATAGCTTCTTACCGTTTTCATCTACATTTTCGTTATTTTGTGTCAGTGTCATCCCCTCAGTCGAGATCTCTCTTTGCTGACAAAATTTACGCGCATAAAAACCAGCACACAACACCATGCTTACTAAAAAATAGTCAAACGGCTCTGGATGTTCTGCATCACCACCAGCGTTTATGCTTTGATCGCTTATAACTTCATGCTCACCAAACTTAGCACTTAACTTTTGACCATCTAACATTGAAACCGAAATTTCCATTACTAATCCTTATTTTCCAAACAATAATTCAAAAAAGCCTGGAGGCTCGTGTAATTCGTGATATTTTTTGCGCAAATTATCAATCGCCTTAAGTGGTTTTTTTGCCGACTCAAGTCCCTGCTCGTTCGCTACTTTTTTGGCTAACTGGGCTTGAATCAGCACCTTATCTAACCCTTGCACCGACTTTTCAGCTTCTTTATAAAACTTGGCTTGCTTACTTTGCTCTATCAATTTAATAAATTCATCGATAGCGCCATTAAATTCTGCTAACTGGGTTGCTTCAACACTTTGTTTATAAGCAAGCCCAATGTTTTTCATGGTCTTTTCTAAGTCGCTCATTTCATTTGCGGCAACTGTTTGACTAAATATTAATACCATTAACAACAAAACTGCTTTCATTAATACATCCTAAAAAATAATTGTTGCATACATACTAAACTTACTGAGGTATTATATAGCATAACGCCTAGATGTCACACGGAGCACTTGCACAAGGATAAAGTTGGGCTTTAAAAAGTTTACAGAGAAATGTATGTCCTTGTTTAAATTATACCGCCTGCTAACGTTTACCTGCATTCTGTTGAGTAGTTATAGTGCTCATGCCCTAGAAGTCATATTTATTAACCCTGGTTTTTCTAATACTGAAAATGCACAAAACAACACAGGAAACTTTTGGTTTGATGTTTCTAAAATCATGCAAAATGCAGCCACTGATTTAGATGTTACATTAACGACAAAATACGCAAACCGAAATCATATTTTAATGAAAGAGCTTATTCAGCAGGCTATAAATGATAAGCCCGATTATCTGATCCTCGTAAACGAAAAAAATGTTACCAGTAAGTACCTCTCTAAAATAGACAGTAAACATGTCCCTATTTACTTTTTATTAAATCGCCCCTCGCCTGCGTCACTCGATATGTTACGTAAAAATGGCACTAACATAGTCGGTAGTATTACCCCAAATAATCGCGTTGCAGGTAAATCATTGATGCAGCAGCTTTATAAAAAGTTTACCAATAAAACAACAACTAGCGCACATATATTGGCGTTATTAGGCGACTATGCAACGCCTGCTTCTATTATGCGCACTCAAGGGTTAATGGATTTTTTAGCGCAAACGCCGCAAGTTACTTTAATCGCTAAAGAGGTTGCCAATTGGTCTGAACAAGAAGGGTTTACAAAAACTTTGGCGTATATGCATCAAGCTCCTGAAATTAACATTATTTGGTGTGCAAATGACGCCATTGCTTTTGGCGCAAAAAGGGCATTAAAACAGCTAAACATGCAATCTCAGGTTATTGTGGGCGGTATTAACTGGGAGGTTCCACCTAATAATGGTTCAGAGCTTGATGTATCTATAGGAGGTCATGTTTTGTTAGGTGCTTATGCTCTGGTTAATCTGTTCGACAACCATACGCAACCAAAACTTAGTCCTTTGCTTCATCGTTCAGCTGATATTTTTGACCCACTTACTGATGAAAACACCCCCTTATATACGGCGATAAATACAACAGGTCTAGCAGAAATAAACTTTATACAGTTTAGTAAAACACGCGCTGACTGGCATAAATTCACAATAGAAAATCTACTTTTAGCGCTTAAACAATAGCACTGTAAAGCCCCTTTACAGTGCGGTTACTTTATTTAAAACTCTGAATGTAATTGTTTGCGTTATTTATGCCTTATTAGATAGCCAAAGCGTTTGATAGGGTGCTAACTGCATGGTTTGTAACGCGTCATCGAGTGTTGTATTAGAAATTAGCTCAACCCATTGCTGGGTATTTATTAAGTTTAAGTCGGCTAAGGTTAAGCTTTGTGGCTGACTGCTAATATTATAAACACAAAAAATACTTTGTTGGCGGTCTATACTTTGTCGCCAAAAACCAAATACCCCCTCTCCTAAGTGCAAAGTAAATTGTGTAGCATTAGGATGGAATGCAGCTTGCCTTTTACGCACTGATAATAACTGTTTTATTCCCTTGAACACCTGGTAATGGTGGCTGTATTTTTCTTCAATAGCCGCTAATAATTTTGATTCTTGCCAGCGATGACGATTAATTGCGCGATTGTGCTGCGAATTTTCAAAGCGCTCATAGTCATTAGTTGTGCCAAGTAAACTATGTATGTATAGCCCCGGTATTCCTTCCATAGCAAACATAATGGCATGGGCACACAAAAAACGCTCAAGGCCATATTTATCTGCGCCATTATGCGTACCTTGTAAGGCATCAAATAAGGCAATATTTAGCTCATAGGGGGTATGTGTGCCATCGTGACTGGTGCGCATTGAAACACGACCCCCAAATTGCATGGTCGTACTTACTAACGAAGCAACTTCACTCGGTTGTAATAAGCCTTCAATTGGCCTCAAACCAATGCCATCATGAGAGGCTATAAAATTAAAATATGCGGTACCGTTTTGTGCTGGCGGCATGCTCATCATCCAGTGCTTAAGCGCGGTACTATCACCACTAAGTAAAGTGTGCAATAACAACGGCGGCAAAGCAAAGTTATAAATTGCATGGGCTTCGTTGGCATTACCAAAGTAAGATAGGTTTTCTTGATTAGGAATATTGGTTTCGGTAATAATCACCACACTGGGCTCAGCATGCTCAATCAGCGTTCGCAGTAAACGCACCACTTCATGGGTTTGTGGCAAGTTTATACAACTGGTGTTGAGTTTTTTCCATAAAAAGGCCACAGCATCAAGGCGAAATAGGCGAATACCGTTATCTAAATAGTGGCGAATAATGCCAACAAACTCTTTTAAAACCTCAGGGTTTTCAAAATTAAAATCCACCTGATCATGACTAAATGTACACCACACATGCTTATCACCGCTTGCTGTGGCTACCGTATGTAATAATGGCGAGGTTCGTGGGCGCACTACTTGGCTTAAATCATCAGTTAAACTGGCTGTTTTAAAGTAGTCTTTCCCTGGGTGAGTATCGGTTAAAAAGTTTTCAAACCAAAGGCTTCGGCTAGAACAATGATTAATCACTAAATCAGCCATTAACTTTACATCGTTGGCAATCGCGTTAATATCTTGCCAATCGCCCAGCGCTTCATTAACTTGCGCATAGTTCATTACCGCAAACCCTTCATCTGAGCTGTACGGATAAAAAGGTAAAATATGCAGTGCATTAAGCTGGTGATCGCACTGCTCTTTTATAAAGCGATGCAAGGTTTTTAACGGCGCCTCTAGGGGAGTTCCAACTGCTAACTCACTGTCTTCATGATTTATAATAGAATCGCCATAGGCAATTAAAATAATATCTTGTTCATCCCAGCGATTAGTGTGCGGCGTAGGATCTCGAAGTGGGTTATTACTCAATATCAAGGTGATTAATTCTTCAGCCAACTCAGCTACCGGCATAGGTAACTCAACCCCTTGATAAATAGTATGTAAATGTTGTTCGACTCGTTGAAAAAACTGTTCCCTAACTATGTCCACAGGCGCCTCGTTTAAGTATACCAATTTAACTGTATTGTTCGTTATCAAGCTCAACGGCTTCTTTTAATCGATCTAGTACATCGGGCATCGCCGAAGCTACACGGTTCCAACTCGGCACAAATGGCGCTTCCATTGGGTTTTCTAAAAAGTGTTGGCCAGCATTCATAATATTTTGTGCAAACATTTCTACCGCTTTTTCTTCTTGGTGAATATCAAGTGTTAAGCCGTTCATTAACGCATCATTATGATAGGTTTCAATAAAGTCTAAACCAATGCGGTAATAAGTCGCTTTTAATGAGCGAATGGTTTCGCTGGTAAAGGTAACCCCCTGGGTCGCTAGCTTTCTAAATAGTGCTTTGGTTATATCAATAGACATTTTAGAAAGGCCAGCAGTTTGGTCATCCAGCGATAATTCTTGGTGTTTATGATCGTAGTTATCGGCAATATCAACTTGGCATAAGCGGTTATGGGAGTAATTACGGTACATCTCGCTTAATACGCCAATTTCTAATCCCCAGTCACTAGGAATACGAATATCGTTTAATACATCGCGTCTAAACGAAAATTCACCGGCTAATGGGTAACGAAACGAGTCCATATACTCAAGGTAGTCTCTGCTGCCTAATATGGTTTTAAACGAGCGTAATAACGGAGTAACCAGTAAACGCGATACTCGACCATTTATTTTTCCATTGGCAGTACGCGGGTAAAAGCCTTTACAAAATTCATAGTTAAATCGAGGATGTGCAACGGGATAAATTAATCGCGCTAATAAGCCTCGGTCATAAGTTAAAATATCGCAATCATGTAGTGCTATTGACTCAACCTCCGCGGTAGCGAGTTTATAGCCCATGCAATACCACACATTACGGCCTTTACCGAGCTCGCGTGGCGCCACACCTAAAGCTTGAAGCTCTTTATCGAGCGCCTGCAAACGTGGGCCATCGTTCCACAACACTTTATGGTTTTGATCAAGCGATTTAAAAAAGTTCAATGCATAGCGATACTGGCTTTCGTCGGCTCTGTCTAAGCCTATAGTTATTTGCGATAAATACGGTACTTGTTGCAGCTCTTTAACAATATTTTGTAAAGCAGGGCCTTCTAACTCACTAAATAATGAAGGCAATATAAGCCCCATTGGTCGCTGTTTACTAAAGCCAAGTAACTCTTTTTCTAAATCGTCTACGGGTCTATTGGCAATGTTATGTAGTGTTGTAATAATGCCATTTTGATAAAAATCAGCCATGTAAACTATACTCCTCAGAACTGGGTAAAATACTGTTAATACAAGGTAGTGCTGTAATTTCTTCAACCCAGCCTAGCGGTGCCGGCAATTGAGAATAGCGCGCTTTGTTATAGGTTAATTTAACTGGCTTTTTACTCTCTGGATTGGTAATGATGATGGCGATATCAGCCTCTTCTAGCATTTGCTTATCGTTTTCACTATCCCCTAGCGCAATAATGCTCAGCGCTTTAGTAAACTGCGTATTAAACTGCTGCACTAACCATTGCTGAGCCATGCTTTTATCGGTATTTTTTCCAATGTGAACAAAGCGCCCGCCTACTTTAACCTCGTAGCCATATACTGATATCGCATTGATAAATTCATTTAGTTGCTGCTCATCGCCATGCCAGTAGAGCGGATCTGAGTATTGACGGGTTTGTGCTTGCGTTGCTTGTAGCTGGTTTAATCCTGTCATTTTCATTACCTGCTCACTGGTCAGCTCACTAAACAAACTATATTGGTCGCCGTAGTCTTTTTTTAAGCGTTTTAAATCAGTCCATAAATTGCTAATGGGTGCAGCAAACGAGTAACACCAGTAGCCTTGGTATTCGCTGCAGCCAATTGGCCTGAGATTAAAATAATTTTTAGGAATATAAACAGCCGAGCCATTTTCAACAATGAAAGGCTGTGTAATATTAAGCGCTTGTTGCAGTGCAACTACTTCACTAAATGTTTTGCTGGTATTAAATACCACAGGTACACCGCTGTATTGCAGCTCTTGTAATAAGGTATCTACCGCATAGGTGTTGTAATCTCTGTGATTGAGTAATGTGCCATCTAAATCGGTAAAAATGATAGGTTGTACAATACTATCGCTTGTAAGCACCATCGCAGTTACATCTCGATTACTATCGAGCTCTATAAGTGCATTTGCTTTAGCACTAAGGGTGTTGAGGTTTTCACGCGTGATGCGTTCAAAATGAGAAATAAACCACAATAACTGCTCATCAGTCATAGTGCCTGCGCCCTGCCCTTGTTTGGCAATTAACTTGTGTTCTTGCTCTTGGCGCCACGCAAACACATCATCAAAACTCGGGGCTTTGAGCATAATTGTGTAATCGATTTTATCAAAAACGGTTTTATATTCATTGGCTAAACAGCTGTTAATACAGCGACGCCATAACCCTTGTTGATCGTATGATTTTTCTAGCTCGTTAATAGGCTCAACTAAAGTAAAAGGCTGCTGTGGTTCACTGGCTACACACCACCCTTCTAAAATAACAACATCGATCGGCTGACTATTAGTTAACCATTTGTTTTTTGCTACAGGTTCATCTTGTTGCTTATCAAAACGCGGCAGCGGTACATTTACTTCAGTATTTAATAAACGGCTAATGGTGTTATCCATCAGCGCGACATCATGTGTACCCGGAACGCCTCTAGTGGCGAATAAACAATGCACATCTTGCGCTAACTGTTGGCGTTTTTGAGTTGATAAATAAAAGTCATCAATAGAAAGCGCAACACAGTTTAGGTGGGTATTTTGGCTAAACCAAGTTACTAAATAATCACCAAGTGTGGTTTTTCCTGAGCCTTGGCAGCCATTAATTGCGACAAATATAGGGGCTGTTTTTTTACTGGTTAGAATGTCCTGCGCAATAGCAGAAAAATACTGCTCGCTAATATACTGATATTTCAACGGCAGTTGGTGTTTTACTAAAAAAGCATTTATATCCACACTCTTGGTCTCCATATAACAATCCCTGAGTCAACTATAGGGTATGACTAAGGAAATGCAGTTACTAGACCAATATTATTTATTGTTACTTTTTAGTAGGTTAAAAAAAAAGCGCATTTAAAATGCGCTTTTTTGGTGCAATATTTTTAACCACAGTGCAAACTTAACTCTGGTTGCTCTGTGCTTTGGGTAATACTAAGTTTAATACTATGCCTAAAATAGCACACAAGCTCACACCTTCTAGGCTGAACTCACTACTACCTATGTACATACCACCAATACCACAAATTAAAATGAGTGCCACAATACTTAAATTACGCGGTTCACTTAAGTCATCGCCCGATTTAACTAAGGTGTTTAAACCAATAACCGCAATAGAGCCAAATAATAAAATCATTATTCCGCCCATTACTGGCACCGGAATGGTTTGCAAACTAGCGCCCATTTTAGCAACAAATGCTAAGCAAATTGCGATAATGGCAGTCCACATCATTACTTTAGGGTTAAAGTTTTTAGTAAGCATTACCGCACCAGTTACCTCTGAGTAAGTGGTATTAGGTGGGCCGCCAAATAAGGATGCGGCAGACGTGGCTAAACCATCACCAAATAAGGTGCGATGTAGTCCTGGTTTTTTCAAATAGTCTTTTTTTGTAACTTGGCTAATTGCCATCATGTCGCCAATGTGTTCAATAGCAGGCGCAATTGCCACCGGCACCATAAATAATATGGCTTGCCACTTAAACTCTGGTAACATAAAGTTTGGCACAGCTAACCACTGTGCATTACTTACGGCTTCAAATTGCACTATACCCATAAATAACGATAGCGTGTAACCGGCAACAACACCGGCTAAAATAGGTATTAATTTAAATACCCCTTTACCCCACACGGCAAACACTAAAGTAACGAGCAATGAGAACATAGAGATAATAATAGCGCTGTCGTAGGCAATAATTTGTGTGCCACCATCGCCACTTTTACCCATGGCCATATTAACCGCTGCAGGCGCAAGCGCTAGACCAATTACCATAATCACTGGGCCTACCACAATTGGCGGCAAAATTTTATGTAAGGTTTTTGTACCTTTAAACTTCACCAATAAACTTAATAGCATATAAGTAAAGCCCGCCGCCATTAAACCACCCATAGTGGCGGGTATACCCCACATTTGTACTGAGGCAATAATGGGTGCAATAAACGCAAATGACGAAGCTAAAAAAATAGGCACTTGGCCTTTAGTCACAAACTGAAACAACAAAGTACCTAAACCAGCGGTAAACAAGGCTACGCTAGGATCTAGGCCGGTTAAAATAGGCACTAGTACCAATGCACCAAATGCAACAAATAGCATTTGGGCACCGGTTAGAATGGTTTTTATAGAAAATGTAGAATTATTTTGCACTGCTAAACCTTAGTAAACCGTACCGAAAATTTTGTCACCTGCATCGCCAAGCCCTGGGATAATGTAGCCTTTTTCATTTAAATGGCTATCAACTGAGGCAGTAAAAATCTCAATATCAGGGTGAGCGGCTAATGTTTTTTCAACGCCCTCAGGTGCAGCAACCAGTACGATTACTTTAATTTCTTTACAGCCCGCTTTTTTAAGCATATCAATGGTGGCGATCATAGAACCACCAGTAGCCAGCATTGGGTCAATCACTAAACTTAAACGCTCATCAATATTACCTACTAGCTTTTCAAAGTAGGGTACTGGCTCAAGAGTTTCTTCGTTACGCTCTAAACCCACTACACTCACTTTAGCCGCAGGGAGTAACGACATTACGCCGTCCATCATACCAAGGCCCGCACGTAAAATTGGCACCACGGTAATTTTTTTACCCTTAATGTGCTCAACTTTAAGTTTATTACCGTCCCAACCTGTAATTTCGTTATCTTCTAATTCTAGGTTTTTAGTGGCTTCGTAAGTTAATAATGTGCCCACTTCTGAACACAACTCGCGAAAACTTTTCGTGCTAATTCCATGCGCGCGCATTAAACCTAACTTATGTTGAACAAGGGGATGAGAAATAACGTGAATAGCCATAGTAATAAACCTAGTGATAAAAAATTTGACGTATTTTATATTAAAACAGGCCGTTTGACTGTTAATTTTAGTCTTGATTTCATAGTTCGTGCCAAAATATTTAATTTAGCCACAACTATAAAGATTTTTGTGTTTATGAGTTGTTACTCGCTAACCAATTATTTACCTGATCATGCATGTAGCTGTTAACCTTTTTGTGTTCTGGGCTCCACCCAAGTAAAAACCGATAAAAGTCTGCCCATGCCACTGGCCATAATTTAGCCCATTGTGTAACAACATCATCAGCATTAATGTGTGGTTGATAGTCACTCAGAGCATGCTTCAATTGGCTAAAGTAATAGTCGAGGTAGCTCTGTGCGTGTTTATGAAGCTCAGAATCATCCATACAACTGGTCATAAAATACATTACATCAATCACCCCAACACCCGCACCCACATATTGAAAATCGTAACCGCGTATATGCCCTTGGCTATTAGCGGCAAAGTTAGCAAGCTTGGCATCACCATGAATTAACGTTTTATAATCACACTGCTTTAACGCGCTGTTTAACAGTGATGCAGCCTGTTTAATATCGGACTTTTCAGGTAAGTTATTAAATTCATCAGGGCGTGTATCTAAATGCCAATAACTTCCTTGCTGCCATAAGCCATCAAACTTTGCATTTAAATGAAAGGCATGAAAATGTGCCAACCACTTTAATATTGCTTTTATATTCTCGGTGGTTGCTTGGCTGTACCCCAGCTTTGAAAAATCTGTAAACACCAAGGCAAACTCATCGCCTTTGTTGATTGCTTTAATGCATTCAATAGCTGCCGCTTGCTTGGGCAGCTTATGACTAAATTGCTGATAAAACGTATATTCAACGTGGTAAGAGTCACGCTTTCTATTAAGCGCAAAGCTGCTTTGTTTAATTTTAGGGTGATTAATGTGATCGGGTACTTTAATCGCTTTAATCACACAGGCTTGCTCATCAAGTTGACACTTCACAATTTGACCACAGCCACTCCAAAGCGAGGTTAGGGTTTCGCCAATAGCTATACGTTGAAAATGCGGAGTAAGTAATGGAAGATAAAAAGACATAGCCATATTAGGTTGCTAAATTTTAGTTAGCTTAACATTAGACGGTGTTTTTAATAAAAGGTCTTAAAACAAAGCTCTTAATAAATAAGTTCATATGGTTTTACACAAACCAGTATATAAAAAACGAATGCTAGTTTTTGAATGGATGGCCAAATTAGTCATACCACAAAAAGCAGCTTGTCATGCGTATTTTGCACAGAACTCTATACAACTTAGTCGCCTACCATTTATAGTTATAGCGTTTACATTTGTATTTATGGCTTGAAAACCAAATTTTATTAGTACACGCATTGATGCGGGATTATTTTCCAAGACCAACGCTTTCAGCTGAGTAATATTAAATTTACTTTGAGCAATATTTATAAGCTGTGACAAACAAAAACTAGCAGCCCCCTTAGAAATAAAAGCTTCAGCCACACGATAGCCAACAAACGCTTCATTATTTGAGACGTCCTTAATATTTGCTCGTGCAACTATAATGTTATTTTGAAGTAATACCCCACTATAACCAGTGCCTTCATTCATTTGATTAATTAATAAATCAATGTGCTCGGTAACACCTTTTATTGAATAAAACGACTTAGCTCTAGGCTCAATTAGCGTTTCAAACCATTGCTTATTTTCTAATTCAAAATCTAACAGTTGACTAGCATGATGTTTAGCCAGTTTTTCAAACACCATATGAACCTCTAATCCTTTCGCCAAATAACAGACTTAAAATTGTTAATTAAATTGATGAGGATGTGTTCACTAGAACGGGGGAAGAGCATTGTCCGTTTAATGATCATGCTAAATACCGTTTGTTACCGATAAGTATTTGCTTTTACCGAAACTGACATAATAAATAGTTAAAAAAAGCAATTTGAATATATTACTACCAAAAGAATTTTTAATAATAATTCCTTTGTCAGTAATTGAGGCTACAGGAAAAGTTTGGCTTGAACACCAATCTATTTTCGCTTGAATAGTTTTAGTTGAATCAGGGATGTTTACTGTTTGCGTAACCCCTCTTTTTATAGTGGCAACTTCTACGTCATCCGCAAACAACTTATAGTCTCTCGCCATATCTACAAATTGTTTTGGTCTAAAAACTTGAATATTCATCTAAACTCCATTTAGGTATTTAACCCCCCAATAAGCCGCCGAAAGGAGCATAGCGTATTGAGGTCGGTTTAATTGGCTTGTTAGAGTGCTTCTTCAACTTTTATGCCTGCTGCAGAATACAAGGTTTGTATTATACTTTTTGCCAGTGCTATTAACTCTTGCAGCACTTGAAGTGCTGGTTTTGTTGAATCTATGTCACCAATTACAATTTCAACGGGCACATCTAATTCCTGCTCAATTATGTTCGATGGTGGCACTTTGGCTTTTCTTCTCTGTGTCCAAGTCATTGGCTGTACTTGCCAACCAACATCGCGATAATTATTACCAAAGCCACAATTCATTAAACCAGATGGAAAATCAGGAACCAGTCTTTGAATCATTGAGCTACTAATTTTCGTGAAGTTACCTGTTGGGACTAATAACTTGTGTTTATCCATAACGTCCAAGTCGTGAATGGCACAAAGAAGTATATTCCCACCATCTCTATATGGCTTTAAACTCGCTAGTGCGTGAGCAAAATCTTTCGAAACTCTCGAAGGTATACCAGTCAAAACAGAGTCTTTCAAGGCAGTCTCTGTTGAGGTGATTGGAAATTGAATGCTTTTTCTTTCTCCATCAGATTTTGCATACCTCTCAGTACAATTCCAATATGCATGATCAATAGCAGCTCTAAGATTATGGAGGACATCGCCAATTATTACGGCAGCTTCATTAGCAACATTTTCGTTTCGCTTTGCGAATGTTGCTCTTCCACCAGTTTTGCAATTAGTTTCTAAAAAATAACCGAACGGCTTTTTCTTTTTAAACATCTGTGCAAGTTCAGCATAATGCTTTTCTGCACGTTTTACTTTCAAGTAGGCACTATCCATATTCGCACTCTAACAACTTTATCAAAGGACACTTTCCTCTTTTTATGAGCAATGTGTGCCCCCTTAATTATTTTACACATTAATAACAAATCATGTAACTCATTGCCAGCTTAAAACTTTTAGTTAGGCTGTTCTTTTAATACAGTGCAGAAAAGAGGAAAGCGTCCTCATTTCTTGGCTTTGAAAGAAACACCAAAAATGACAAGCGTTGCGAATCTGCTTAAATTGTTTGTTATGTTCGAAGTTTAACTGCTGTGCCAAACACTAATATTTCTGATGCCCCATCAGTAACTGAGCTAGTTGTAAATCGTATTCCTACTATTGCATCGGCATTTAACTTTTTTGCATCTTCTATTAATCGTTCTACCGCTACATTTCGAGCTTCCATCAACATCTCGGTATAGCCTTTGAGTTCGCCACCCACAATCCCTTTTAAACCAGCCATGATATCTCGACCAACATGTTTAGACTGAACCATGTTGCCATTGACGATTCCCAATACAGCTTCGATTTCCTTGCCAGGAACAGTTTCCGTTGTCGTATAAATCATAATTTTTCCCTAAAACATAACAGCTCATTAAACACCACTTTGGGAGTTATAACCCTCAAAACAGCGTATATTATATACGCTCAATAATTCCACTAAACAACTCTAATGTAAACAAGTAATTACGTAACTTATTTACCACCCATTGTTAAAATACACTAAAACAACGTTTAATAATGTTCTGTACCATTAAATTAGTCGTAATTAGTTATGGGCTTAAATTACACCCATAAAAAAGCCCCGCTTGATGTTACTCAAGCAGGACTCCACACTAATTTTGTATCAATAAAAGCGCCTAAACTGCAGGCGCTTTGCATTATTGAATTTTATTGGTTAACCACGCTTTTAAGCGGATTAACTGGCTGTGCGTTGTCGTCTAGGATGTTCATATCGAAGTCGAACTCATCAACACGAATCGCTTTTTCACGCTTTTTGTTGTAATCACTTAACTGAACAAATTCAGCGTCGTTAATTACTTTTGCAGCAAGTGCATTTTCAAGCGTGATTGAAAAACGCGTACCCGGCTTAAAGGTTTTAGCACGTAGCGCTTTTTTCACTTTAGCTAATAGCTCAAGTGACGCCATTTTAGCTTTGTAAGCTTGCTCATTGATGTGATGACCATCACCTTCAATTGGCTTAACTAAATGTGTGATTTGCGCTTTAAATGCCGTATCAAGCTGAGCTTGTTTTGCTAATTCACGAATTAAATCATCGCTAATTTTTGGCATTTTAGTTGAGTAGTTCATAGTAATGAAACGAATGAACTTACGAGTACCACTTGCAGGGAAGTTGTCTAAGAACTTGTGCAATGCTTCTTCTGCACTTTGTAGTGCAAAACGAGTCGCATAATGGAAGTAAGGAGCCGCTTGCTCACGCTCGCTGCTTGCTACTTTTTGCTCGTAATACTTAATAGATGCCATAGCTGCATACAAGAAGCTCATTACATCGCCTAAACGTGCTGAAAGCATTTCAGCTTGCTTTAATTTACCGCCAAGTACTAGTAACGAGAAGTCAGCATATACAGCTAATTTAGCTGATAGTTTATGTACTGCTTTTTCGTAGTCACGTACTTCTGGTAATGCAGAGCTTGCGCCAGCAGTAAATGGTAGTACACCTAAACGAAATGCTCGTAAGCTATTTGCTGTGCTGTAACCAACCGTTTTGCGTAAAATACCGTTAAACTCTGCATCTGCGTTTTTGTCATCGCTATGAATAGACTCAACCATAGACTGTAGATATGGGTGACAACGCATAACACCTTGGCCAAAGATCATCAGGTTACGAGTAAGAATGTTCGCGCCCTCTACCGTAATGGCAATTGGCTGCGCCACATAACCGCTAGCAAGTGTATTTTGAGGACCGTTCTGAATTGCTTTACCCGCTTGAATATCCATTGCTGAGTCAAGCACATCACGGCCAAGCTCTGTCATATGGTATTTAGCGATTGCAGTCACTACCGATGGTTTTAAGCCCATGCCTAAACCTTCAGTTGTCAATACTCGCATTGCTTCTTGTAGGTATGTTTTACCTGCGATGTCAGCTAGCTTTTCTTGAATACCTTCGAATTGACCAATTGATAAACCAAACTGTTCACGCACTGCTGCGTACTCAGAAGCTGATTTAAATGCAACTTGTGCTGTACTTACACCCAATGCTGGTAATGAAATACCACGACCTGCGCCTAAACAGCTAACTAGCATTTGCCAACCGCGACCGATGTTTTTCTGACCACCGATAATAAAGTCCATTGGTACAAATACTTTGTTACCACGTGTAGTACCGTTGTAAAAACGGATACCCATAGGATCATGACGGTTACCAAGTTCTACACCAGGGTGCTCTTTTGGAATAAGTGCACAAGTAATACCTAGGTTTTCTTTACCACCCAATAAACCATCAGGGTCAACTACTTTAAACGCTAAACCAAGTACAGTAGCAATTGGCGCGAGTGTAATGTAGCGCTTGTCCCATGTGATTTCTAGGCCGAGTACTTCTTCGCCGTTATACATGCCTTTAGTTACGGTACCTACATCAGGAATACCGCCGGCATCAGAACCTGCTTCAGGGCTGGTTAATGCAAAACATGGAATGTCTGTACCATTTGCTAAACGTGGTAAGTAATGTGCTTGTTGCTCATCTGTACCGAAGTGAAGTAATAACTCACCTGGGCCTAATGAGTTTGGTACCATTACAGTTACTGCAACAGCTGAACTTTTAGTTGCGATAGTACCTACAATTGTTGAGTTAGCGTATGGGCTGAACTCTAAACCGCCAAACGATTTAGGGATGATCAGCGAGAAGAAACGCTCTTTTTTCAAAAACTCTAAAATGTCGTTTGGTAAATGAATACCATTTTGAATGACTGAATCATCAATCATGCCTAGTAGTTCTTGTACTGGACCGTCTAGAAACGCTTGTTCGTCTGCGGTTAATTTTGCCGCAGGTACATCGCGTAGCGCGCTAAAATCTGGTTTACCTTGGTAGATAGACCCTTCTAGCCATACATCGCCAGCGTCTAGCGCTTCTTGCTCAGTAACTGAAATACTTGGTAATACTTTTTTTAATTTTGTACGTAAACTCATAACGAACTCATCCGACCAGATAAATAATACCTACATTACGTCATAAAAATCGGTTTAGATCAATTACTCTATTCAATTAATTAACAGTTTTTTCAATTTATTTTCTTTACCTGAACGTAAACTGTTGAAATAAAAAGGCTTACACATGTACGCTGAATTATTATTTTTTTTGTTAAAAATTTAATAATTCTGGTTGTTGGCGCCGCAAATACGGATTTGGTAATAAAGTAGAAACAAAAAAGCGCAGCCTAAAATTAGGCTGCGCTTTTTAAATATGGGAATGTGAGTAAACCTAGCTTATTTTAACCACTTGTTTACCTGTAAAACCACCTGCTAACTGGTTGTTTAATGCGCTAGAAACAGCCTTTGCGTTAAAATCAACAGCTAATACTTCTGGAGGAATTATTTCGCCATTAGAGACCGTTTCAAGCAACAAATTACCCATAAAACTCATGCGCTGCTGCGCGCATAGGCTATTGGCTAACCACGCGCCACCTAAGGATACAATACTAATATTGGGTGCTCTACGGTACATTAGCTGCTGTTCAAAATTAGGCAGTGGATTTAAACAAGCAATACGACCACAAAAACGCATTAGCTCGATATTTTGAATGGTCGATTCCCCACCCATAATATCAATAACGGCATCAAATCCTTGTGGGCCAAGCTCTCGGCGAATTTTGTCACATAAGGCTTTGTCATTGTAATCAAAGACTACATCAGCCCCTAGCTGCTTAACCAGTTTGTGGTTACGCTTGGAGGCGGTTGTAAATACATCGGCACCACGCTGCTTTGCAAATTGAATAGCAAATTGACCCACTGCACCTGCCCCGCCTTCAACAAAGAGGGTATCGCCCTCAGTTACGGCTAATTTATCTAAGCTGATAAGCGCTGCCATTCCGGCGCAGGGCAAAGTAGCAGCCTTATCACTGGCTAATTGCTGCGGAATGATAGACACTGCATAATTAGGCACTTTTGCGTATTCGCTCAATATCCCTTGCTCACCAATACTGGCGTGCCACATTACACGCTCACCCACGCCAGGAAATACGCCTTTACCCGCTTTAACCACTACACCCACTGCATCCAAGCCTAAAACATGCGGATACTGCCATAAACAAAAGCCAGATTTAGCAAATTGCGCATCCACCGGATTTAAACCAACATACTCCACTTTTACTAACAGCTCATTACCTGTGCATTGAGGCACAGGTAATTGAATATCCGTTAAGTTAATATCCTCATTAGGCTCTATTAAGGCAATAGCCTGCATAGATGAAGGAATAGTATCTGGGTTTGTAACTACAGTATTAGGCATCAAAAACTCTACTAGTTAGTATTACTTAACGCGTAACTCCATCGTCCATTAAATGACTGGTAAGCATTTACCTTAGCCAGTAACGATGAAATAGTTGAATCAACAGCATTTTCTTGTGCTATTAAAACATCCTGACGTGCATCTAACAACTCTAAGTAAGGAATTTGCCCTTCTTCATACATTGCTTGTGCTTGTAAAAATGCATTATTAGCAAACTGATACCGCTGCTCAGCAAAACGCGATTGCTGTGCTTGATTGACCAAGTATTGCAATGAAAGTTCACTCTCGTTAATCGCTTTTAACACCACTTGTTGATAGTCAGTATAAGCAGCTTGACTTAAAAACTGCTGCGCATCACGCTGAGCCAACAACGCAGGATAACTCAATAAAGACCATTGTACTTGTGGTGCAACTTGCCACTGCTGCTGGGTGTCGCTAAAACCATTACTGCCCAAACTTAGCACGCCTGCAAAACCACTTAAGCTGATATCGGGTAATAGAGCTTTACTGGCTGCCACACTTAAACTATTTGCTTGGCTAAAGTCATATAATGCTCGGCTAATATCGGGCCGCAGTGCAATCGCTTGATTTGGCTTTGCTAGTGACACTTGAAATGCCTTGCTCAATACAGCACGTTCATCTTTAATACTCAGTGATTGCGTTGGTTGTGCACTTAATACCGCCAGCGAAGATAAGTCACGAAACTTAGCATATTCAATCGCCGGAATGAGCGCTTGTTGCTGCCTAAGTTGCGCCATGGTGCGGTTTAAATCAAGCTCATTTGCCACACCTTCATCTACTTGCGCCTGCAGCACTTGAATGCTTTGTTCAAGTGCTTCTATTTGCATTTCAATAATTTGTTGCTTTTGCAGGTTGCCCTGATAGCTGGCAAACCCTTTAACCACAGATGACACAACTTCAATTTGTAATAGCCTAACTTGCTCTGCTTGGCTCATAGCTTGTGAATTTGCGGCATCAACGAGTGCAGTTATTCGACCAAATAAGTCGAGCTGCCAGTCAAGTGCAACATTTGCACTTGATTGTCGGCTATTGGTATCGCCTAGTCCACTTCGTTTAGCTCCAACCTCAACACCGCCTTGCGGTAAGTATTGTGCTTGTTGTTCACCAATACGTGCCAACGCACTTTTAAGCACTAACTGACTCGTTTGTAAGTCGTAGTTATTAGCTAATGCGTTACTAACAAGCTGGTTTAATTGCGCTGAACCTAACTTGTACCACCAGTTTTGCTCATCTTCACCAACATACTGTTCTGCTGATATTGCTTGGGCAACAAACTCGTTTACTTGTTGTTGCTCAGCTGCTGTATCTATTTTGCTCGCACAGCCAGATAACACTGCAATCGATAACACTGAGCCTAAAAATGCCGGCATTTTAAATTTGTTTAAATGTAATTTAGTCATTTGAAGACTCCTCAGCGCGCTGCTTTTTTACCACCAGCATGTAAAACACTGGCGTAAATAATAGCCCAAATACAGTCACACCAATCATACCTGAGAATACTGCGTTACCCATTGCATGACGCATTTCAGCACCGGCACCAGTTGCCAACACTAACGGAATAACACCCGCGGTAAAGGCAATTGAGGTCATTAAAATAGGACGTAAACGCATGCGACACGCTGCCAACATAGCCTCAAGGTGCGATAATCCAGTGTCGTGTTTATCTTTGGCAAATTCCACCATTAAAATGGCGTTTTTAGAGGCCAGTGCCACCAGTACAATTAACGCTATTTGGGTAAATATATTGTTGTCTGAGCCTACAAACCACACCCCTAATAACGCAGAGAATATAGTCATAGGTACAATTAAAATAATGGCCAATGGTAAACGTAGGCTTTCATACTGTGCAGCCAGTACCATAAACACAAGCAATACCACCAGTGGGAACACGTACACCATAGTATTGCCGGCAAGTACTTGCTGATACGTTACCTCAGTCCACTCATATTCAATACCAGTAGGTAGCGTTTTCGCCAATACATTTTCAATCGCTGTTTGCGCTTGGTCTGAGCTGTAACCTGGCGCTGGGCTGCCGTTAAGTTCAGCACTTGGGTAACCGTTGTAGTGCATAACACGATCAGGGCCTATAGTTGGCGTTACCGTAAGCACTGAGCCTAGTGGCACCATATTACCTGCACGATTACGTACTTTTAGGTTTAGTATTTGCTCTGGGTCTACCCTAAATTCAGCATCTGCTTGAGCATTTACTTGGTAGGTACGACCAAACATATTAAAGTCGTTTACATACACTGAGCCTAAATAAATCTGCAATGAGTTAAATACTTCATCAAGCGCAATACCTTGGATAAGTGCTTGTTCGCGGTCAATATCAATATCCATTTGCGGTACTTGAATTCTAAAGCTTGAATACAGCCCCATTAACGCCGGATCTTTTTGCGCCGCAGCAATCACTGATTGCAAGCTATTAAATAATGCTTCAAAGCCTTTGTTTGCTCTATCTTCAATTTGCAGTTTAAAGCCACCTGTAGTGCCTAAGCCTTGAATTGGCGGGGGCGGAAATACAGCCACAAACGCTTCATCAATTGCCGCAAAACGTTGGTTTAACTGCGCCGCAATAGCCGAAGCTGACATACTCGGATCGGTACGCTCTGCAAAAGGCGCCAGTGGTGTAAACACAATGCCGCTGTTAGGGCTATTAGTAAACCCATTTACAGATAGACCTGGAAACGCCACGGTGTTTGCAACCCCAGGTACCTCGAGCGCTATTTGCTGCATTTGTTTTACTACCGCTTCGGTTCTGTCTAAGCTTGCTGCATCTGGTAGCTGCGCAATGGCAACTAAGTATTGCTTATCTTGCTGTGGTATAAAGCCACCAGGGACTGCGTCAAACAGCTTAATCGTGCCGCCAACTAAAGCAACATAGGCAACCATTACCACCACGCTCATACGAATAAGTTTTTGTACTAGCTTTTCATACCCTGTTGCACCACGGTTAAACAGTCGGTTAAATGGCTTAAATAACCAGCGACCAAATAATTTATCTAATAAGCGGGTAAACGCATCTGGTTTTGCGTCGTGCGATTTTAACAATAAGGCTGCTAGCGCCGGTGACAATGTCAGTGAGTTAAACGCTGAAATAACTGTTGAAATAGTTATGGTTAAAGCAAATTGCTTATAAAACTGTCCAGAAAGTCCAGTAATAAAGGCCGTTGGAATAAATACCGCACACAATACCAATGCAATGGCAATAATTGGACCGGTTACCTCTGTCATTGCAACGCGTGTTGCTTCAAGCGGCGATAAGCCGTTTTCTATATTTCGCTCAACATTTTCGACCACTACAATCGCATCATCAACCACAATACCTATAGCCAGTACTAAACCAAATAGCGATAAGGTATTAATAGAAACACCAAGCCACTGCATTACAGCAAAAGTACCAATGAGTGAAACTGGCACAGCTATAAGCGGAATAATAGATGCGCGCCACGTTTGTAAAAATACAATGACTACAATAACAACCAATGCGATTGCTTCAAGCAATGTCGCTATTACCGCATCAATAGAGCCACGAACAAATACCGTTGGATCATAAACAATGTCGTATTCAACACCTTCAGGAAAGTCTTTCGATAAACGTGCCATGGTTTCACGGACCTGATCTGAAAGCTCAATGGCATTTGAACCCGGGCGTTGAAATATTGGCATTGCCAATGCGGGTTGATTATCAAGTTCAGCACGCAGTGAGTACGAGTCTTGGCCTAAGTCAACACGCGCCACATCTGACAAACGCGTAAGTTGCCCTTGCTCACCGACTTTAATAATGACCTGCTTAAATTCTTCAATACTATTTAGGCGGCCTTTCACGTTTAATAAAATTTGAAATTGGCTATCGTTAGAGATTGGTTGAGCACCTAAGCTACCCGCTGCAACTTGCTGATTTTGCGAGCGCAAAGCAGCCACAACATCGGTTGCTGTAAGCTCACGTGCTGCTAATGCATCTGGATTTAACCACACACGCATAGCATATTTACCACCGCCAAATAACTGAATATCACCCACGCCAGGTAAACGCGCTATTTCATCTTTAATGTTTAAATCGGCATAATTTGATAAATACGCCGTATCATGGCTATTCTGTGGTGAATATAAATGCACCACCATGGTTAAATCGGGTGATGACTTTTCAGCAACTACCCCTAAACGCTGTACCTCTTGTGGTAACCTCGGTAATGCACTATTTACTCGGTTTTGCACCTGTACTTGAGCACGGTCTAAATCCGTCCCTAAGGCAAATGTTACGGTTAAAGTCATGCGCCCGTCACTGGTCGCTTGTGAAAACATATATAGCATGTTTTCAGTGCCGTTTATTTCTTGTTCAAGCGGTGTTGCCACTGTTTGTGCAATAACCGTTGGGTTTGCGCCCGGATAACTGGCTGTCACTACCACTGTGGGTGGCACAACTTCTGGGTATTCACTGACTGGCAGCTGAAATAAAGAAATGCCACCTGCAATCAAAATAATCAGCGACAGCATGGCCGCAAAAATCGGTCGCTGGATAAAAAAGTGTGAAAATTTCATTTAATAACCTTATTGCTTAGCAACTAAATCGGCAGGGTTAGCAGTGAGTGTAAATGCCACACCTTGGGTATTAATTGTCACTTTATTTGGTGATATTGGCATGCCAGGCCCTACGCGAGCTGGCCCATTCACGGCAATCACATCACCCTGTTCAAGGCCAGAGGTAATGGCACGTAATGCGCCATAGCGCTCACCTACAGTAACCAATTTATATTGCAGTACATTATTTTCGCCCACGGTAAGAACAAAACGATTTTTTAAATCAGTACCAATAGCCCTATCTGGAATAATGACGGTTTCGCGTACTGCATTGGCAGCCAATTTAATCCGTGCAAAAGAGCCTGAGCGTAACTCGTTACTACGATCTTCAAATACCGCTCGTACACGTAATGTGCCAGTAGAAGCATTAATTTGGTTATCTATAAAGTTGATGTGGCCGTTGTAATTAAAATCACTCTGCCCTACTTTTTGCATAACAACAGGTTGCTTGCTTGATGCAGTAACATCATCAAATGCATTGTTCCAAGTACGTTCATCGACATCAAAGTAAGCATACATTTTGTCATTTGAAACAATTGAAGTGAGCACGCTTTGCCCGGCAAGGATGTTGTTACCTTTAGTGATGTTTGCGCGAGAGATAATTCCATCAATAGGTGAAACCACAGAGGTAAACTCTAAATCAAGTTCTGCGGCTTTAAGCTGCGCTTTAAGTGCAGCAAGTTGTGCTTCACGTTGACGTAACGTTGAGGTACGAGCTTGCGCTTGTTCTGTAGAAATTGCTTTACGCTCAGTTAGGCGCACTGCACGTGATGCTTCGCTTTTTGCTTGTTCAAGAGCCGCTTGTGCACTTTTAACCTGAGCTTGTAAACTAGCTACCGTGGCTCTAAATGAACGATCATCAAGGCGAAATAACACATCACCTTGTTTAACAGCATCCCCTTCTTTAAATTCAATTTGCTCAATAATGCCTGATACACGCGGCATTAATGCCACTTTTTGCGGTGACTCTAAGCGCGTTGTATAGGTATGCCAACTTTGTACAGGCTTGACCAGGACTTGGGCTACATCAATAGCTTGATATTGTTGTGCGGGTGCTGATTGCGCTGTGCTTTCTTCAGCACAACCGGTCAGAGTAATTAATGCAACAGATAAGGCTGTAGCAACTAAGTGTTTGTTCATAACGACGCTCCTGTTAATTAGGCGATACATAATACGGAACATACTTGTTGACAAAAACAATAGATTTTTAAATTCATTAGTGCCAAAATGGCATCAAAGTGACACAGTGGTGCAATAATGGATACAACAAGCCGACTCTTAATGCTGCTTGAAGTGGTTGAGCAGGGATCATTTGCTAAAGCTGCTGAAATACGCAACATTGATCGTTCCGTGATCTCTAAACAAATTAGTCGTTTAGAAGATGAGCTAGGCGTGAGGCTATTAAATCGAACCACCCGCTCGTTTTCACTTACCGCAGCAGGCGCTGAAATGATAAAAAAAGCGGACGAGTTGCGAAGCCTACTCGGCGATACCCTGCGTATGGCAGAGAATTATCACTTAGAACCTCGTGGCGTATTAAAAATTACCTCATCGACTTTAATTGGTCGGCGTTATTTACAACCAGTGATCAATGATTTCCAAAAGCGCTTTCCGCAAGTGGAAGTAGAACTTCGTTTAGATGATCGGCTTGTCGATATTGTCTCAGAAGGATTTGATTTAGCATTTAGAGTGGGTGAGCCAAAAGACTCCTCTTTGATTGCTCGAAAGATTGCGCGTAATCGTTTATTACTTTTAGCTTCCCCTGCATTTATCGAAACCTATGGAATGCCGAAAAACATAACTGATTTAGCACAATTACCCGCCGCTAGTTACGCAAGTAGTTCACTGCGAGTTGATGGAGTAAGTTACTACAACCATCTGGGTGAACAATGCGAACAAAAAATTAAAAGTGTATTTAGAGCCAATGATGCTGAAGCACTGTTAATGAAAACACTCTCTGGAACCACTTACGTTTTAGCTCCCGCGTTTATATTGGATAAAGAAGTGATTGATGGACAACTGGTGCCTTTATTAACGGATCTAAAATTAATGGAACACAGTGCCATGTATGCAGTATACCCACATCGTGATTTACCGGTAAGAACCCGGTTATTTTTTGATGCTGTACGTGAATATATTGGTAAAGAAAAACCGATTTGGGAAAACAGTATTCCTGATTTTGAACAAATGTATTAAGCCGCACTAAACTTAACCATGCACTAAAATATCAGTACAGACCTCGTTGCGGCCAGTTTCTTTGGCTTTATAAAGTTGTTTATCAGCCAAGTCTATTAGTTCACTAAGGCTTTGTTGCTGGTATTGAACAACGCCTATACTAGCGGTTAACTTAATGGTTTCACCATTGGCAATGATGTGCTTATTTTGTATTGCGAGTCTTAACTTTTCTGCCACTGCTAAGGCTGCTTGCGGGCTATCAAAGTTGCTCATTAGGGAAAACTCTTCACCTCCCACTCTAAATACATACCCTTTAGCAAAAGTGACACGCAATAATGTTGCTAGCTCAACCAACACTTTATCGCCCACCTCGTGCCCATACTGATCATTAATTTGTTTAAAGTAGTCTAAATCGAGTAAAAATAAGTAAAGTTGAGATTTATCTCTGAGCTCTACTTCAAAATAGTGGTTCATTGATAAACGATTACCAGCACCGGTTAGGGGATCGAGTAACGCTAAATTTTTTAAACGTTTCGAAAAATCAGCTCTATTACCTTCAAAAACATGAGATATGGCCCATATGCTTATGTATACGAATAATAAGTTAAGTCCTATGTTAAAAGCTGAAAACGATGAATGTGGCAGTTTTTGAGATAACACCATCAACTGCAAAACAAGTAATGCCGAAGACAAAATTAACCCATAACGCCTACCAATTAGTAAGTAATAAAGAATAGGCAAAATAAATGTCCATAAAAACAGACCGTTTTTAAGAGGGGCTAAGTAAGTGCCGCACAACACAATTAAAGAGATGGCTAAACACATGATAATGGCATGCCAGCGCTTAGGGTAGTGTTTTTGTGAGTGCTTAAAAATATACAAGCATAATAAGGAAAAGCCGACTTCGAGACCACCAACAAGGTGTAAATTATTTACTGATAAATTAAAACCGGCAAACACCAACGACAAAAAACCAAAGCAAATACACATCCATTTAAGAACGTGCTTGCGTAGCGTTTTTGTACTATTAAGAGCAGCTATATCCATGGATAACTTAAAAGATTTTTGATGGCTTATAATACCCCTGAAATGCAAAAATCACAATTTTCAGCTAAATAAGCCAGTAAAAACAAGTAAAAAGAACTAGAAAACAACCTCAATCTGTAAGCAAGTCATTAACAGTACCCACTAAATCAGCAAATTCTTCGTCAACATGCGCTAACTGTTTAACGCTCAGCGTTTTATTTAACTTGAGTAGCAAATGCGCATAAGCTTTTAAATTTTGTTCATTTTGCTCAAGCAGCTCATTACTCATATATTGCTCACGCTCAGTGATAATGGTGTGTAATTGCTGGGTAAACTCTGCCTCGCTAAGTGTTTGCTGGCTAAAAAGGGCTTCAAGTGCGGCTAAACGCGTTAGTTTATAGTCGTACCATAAATCACTGGTAGAGATATGCCCACTATTGGCTTGTGATATGAGCGTTTGCTGCTCAGAAGTGAGTTTGCCAAGCCACTGCTTGTAGTAATCTAGTTGCCTCTCTAAGCGTTGTTGTTGGTGCTCCTCTTTAGTTAATGAAGCGTGCTCTTGGATTTCATCATTAATTTGCTCGCGAATATTTTCTACCATTTCACTTCGCTGTGATGGGGTTAAGGTCAGCGCTAACTCAATTAAAGGGTCACTAGTATGCAACAGCAAGTTTCGCCAATGCTGCTTCACTTGGGTTATTTTATCCATCAACTGCGCAGTATCGGCTTCATTGTTTAGCAATTGTCTTAGGTCGAGTAAATCGGCTTTATATTTTGGTAATTCAACTTCACGATGCCAATCTCGGGTGTCGTTAATAATCGCTTTTAACTGCTTAGATTGGCTTTTATTAAGATCAACGTAATCATCTATCCAAAATGACGATAACCAACCTAGGTTGTTATAGGCAAATGTCGTTGAACAGCTGGTAATAAATAACAAACTGGTTATAAAAATAATTTTGCCTAGTTTTATATTTTTTAAATTATTTAACATGAAAAGACCCCGTTGTATGATGCTTTGGTTGCCAAAAATCATCATAAGTAATTATGTAAGCTACTGCTTGCTTTTATTTTTTTCATTTTTCTATAGAATCGCAAGCTAACGCAATTTATATCATAGCTATGTGCTTAAGTTTAGAATTTTTGAGCTATAGTTAAAGCTACTTGTTAATACGTTTGTATATCTAATTTATAAACGTTGGCGTTATTGATTTAGCTCATAATTTATTAGCTACTCGAGTAAGAAGTAAATGATTAATCGTTATGATGCTTACCAACAACGATAACTAATTTGGAGACATGCATATGTCACAGTCTAATTTAAAAGCAATGTTCTTTGCGGGTATTATACTTGCTACACCTTATGCTTATGCAGGGCTTGAGGAAGGCATAATAGCTGCAAACGCAGGGCAATTTGAGGAAGCACTAAAAGAGTTTAATTACCTTGCAGACAAAGGCTATGCCCCAGGTATTTACGAACTAGGTAAGTTGTACGAGGGCGGACATGGAGTTACTCGCGACTACTACAAAGCTGCAGAGCTTTATCAACAAGCAGTTAAAAAGAATCATGTAGATTCGATGTTTGCACTTGCAGTATTGTATGACGAAGGCAATGGCGTAAAGTTAGACAAACAAATGGCTATTAGCTTATTTGAGAAAGCAGCCAATAAAAACCTTCCTGCTGCACAGTATAATTTAGGGGTAATGTACGCCAACGGCGATGGCGTGAGCCAAGATTATAAAGCCGCCAGAACATGGTATGAAAAAGCAGCCGCAAATAATTACACTCTTGCACAATTTAATTTAGCACTGATGTATTTCGAAGGCTTAGGAATGCCAAAAAACCTTGAAATGTCGTATGTGTGGAATACCATTGCTGAGTATAACGGTAATATGCAAGCTAGTCACAGTCGTAAACTTGATGAACGCACTATGCTCCCTAAGGAAGTCGCTGAGGCTAAAGAAAAAGCCGATGCTATTTATAATAAAATTTTAGCGGGTACTTATGCGGGTGAAGGGCGAATGTTTTAAGCCAAAAGAATAACTAAAAAAGCTGAATGAAGTGATTCATTCAGCTTTTTTATTTTAAGTACTACAGGCTATTTTACATAAAGCCACTTTAGCACTTTGATCAGTAATTTATTTTGTTTAAGTAATAAACCTATACGCGGATTAAACGAGCCTGATACTAAGGTATTTTTTGCATGGCTAAAGGTTAAAAAGCCTTCTTTAGCATGATAATGCCCCATTCCTGAATGACCCACCCCGCCAAATGGTACATCATCGGCAGCTACTTGTATTAATGTATCGTTAACGGCAACGGTTCCGCTAAGTGTTTGCTTAATAATGTACTGTTGCGCTTGCTTGTCTTGGCCCAAAATATAGACCGCTAATGGATGATGGCGTAGTCGAATATAATTAAGCGCATCATCTAATTTGTCATAACTCATAATCGGTAAAATAGGCCCAAATAACTCTTCTTGCATTAATTGCATCTCGTCGGTGACATGCGTCACAATATGCAGACCCATCCGGTGTTTTTCAGCATCTTGTTGATTTTGCTCAAGTGGCTTTGTTATTTTAGCGCCTTGTTGTTGTGCTTGTTCTAAATAACCTAGCAGACGTTGATAATGAGCTGGACTAATAATAGAGGTCAGGTTTTTCCCTTCAACACCTTGCTTAAAGTGCTTTTTATAAAGTGTGCACAAAGCTTTAATAAACTGATGTTCTAGTGCTTTAGGAACAAATACGTAGTCAGGAGCCACACATATTTGCCCTGCATTGGCCATTTTGCCAAATAATAGAGCACGTGCGGCTTTATTTGCGTCTGCTTTTTCTAACACAATGACTGGCGATTTTCCGCCTAGTTCTAAAGTGACTGGTGTTAAATTTTTACTCGCTGCGCCCATGACCAACTTACCGACCGCTGTTGAGCCAGTAAATAATAAATGTGCAAAGGGTAATGATGAAAACTCACTCGCCACCTCGCTGCCACCTTGAATAATGGTGCAGTGTTGGCTTAATTCACCTATAAATATTTTTTCAAGAACCGCATTGGTATTAGGCGTAAATTCACTGAGCTTTAGCATAACCCTGTTGCCCGCTGCAATCGCGGTGATGACCGGTACCAATGCCAATTGAATAGGATAGTTCCACGGTGCAATCACACCCACCACGCCAATAGGCTGATAGGTTACACTTACTTTTGAGGGCCATAAGCTTAACCCCGCGCTGCGATGACTAGGCTTAGACCAGCGAGGTAACTTTTTAATAATATGTGCAAGCCCCTGCATGGTGGGCAAAATATCACCTACTAAGGTATCAAAGGCCGTTCGGTAACCAAAATCTTTAGATACTGCAGCAATTAAGTCTTGCTCTAGCGTTACAATGTTAGCGCGTACTTGCTTGAGTAAAGCAAGGCGTTGCTCAATGGGTAAGTAAGGGGTGTCTTCAAAAGAGTGCTTTAGTTCATTAAATTGTGAACGCAAAGTCCCTGTAGATAATGTATCAGTGGTCAAAATAGGCTACTCGATTTATAACGTTTTCAAGACTATAACCTTGATCTGTTACACGAGCAATAAAGAGTGATTTTGCAACATAATGAAAAGCGTTGCAAAAACACTCATAAGGTTGGTTGGAACTCATACCGATGCACAGCTTTTATGTGCATCGGTTATCTGTTTTGTTAGTTGATTAAAGTGGGTTATTAAAAGCCAAAAACCTGGGCTGCTATGGTCATTGTTACTAAGGTAATTAAAACTATAGCGACAATATTTAACACAAAGCCAGCACGGATCATGTCTTTCATTTTAATTTCGCCCGAGCCAAACACAATCGCATTGGGTGGTGTGGCTACTGGCATCATAAATGCACAACTACATGCAATCGCAGCTGGAATAACCCACACTAACGGGCTGCCAGTTATTGACTCAGCAACTGGGCCTAGTAAGGGTAAAAAGCCTGCGGCTGTTGCCGTATTACTGGTAATTTCCGTTAAGAAAGTAATGAGTGCCACCACCACAAGAATGCTCATAACTAAAGGAATTGCACTGGCACCCTCAATCATGTTGGCAATGTAATCGGCTAATCCAGATGATTTAATTTGCGAGGCTAGCGTCAAGCCACCCCCAAATAAAAGCAACACACCCCAAGGTACTTTTGCTGCACTTTCCCAATCTAAAATTCGCTCATCACTGCCTTTATTTGCAGGTAGTACAAATAATAATAATGCCGCTGCAATAGCAATACCCGTATCTGAAATTTTAAGGCCGGTTACATCGCCTAGTAATGGTCTGAATATCCAACAAACAGCTGCAAACGCAAATACAAACAACACGCCCTTTTCAGCACGTTGCATTTCACCTAATTCTTTTAGCTGAGAAGAAAATACCGCCTTAGTATCAATTCGCTTGTTTGCTTGTACATTCGCATCAACTTTGTAGGTAAACTTAGTTAGCCAAATCCAGCTGATGATTAACATGCCAAGTGCTAATGGCACACCAACTATCATCCATTGGGCAAAGCCAATTTCAATCTGGTAGCTATCTGATAGGTATGCAGCCATTAATGCATTCGGTGGAGTACCAATTAAAGTAGCAATACCACCAATACTCGCACCATAAGCAATAGATAGTAAAAGTGCTTTACCAAACCCCTCATTACTAGGATCTGAGCTTTTAACTAAATGAGTGATAGATAAGGCAATAGGCAACATCATTACTGCGGTAGCGGTATTAGACATCCACATTGATAAAAATGCAGTCACTAACATCATGGCTAAAATTTGTAAGCTTGGTTTTTTACCTGCATAAAGCATAGTTCTTAATGCAATACGCTTGTGTAACCCCCAACGCTCCATAGCAATTGAGATTAAAAAGCCGCCTAAAAATAAAAAGATCAGCGGATGCGCATAAGGAGCTGCAACACTTTTTATAGCCGCTATATCTACGATAGGTGAAATCACTAACGGAAGTAGTGCAGTAGCAGGAATGGGCACAACTTCACTTACCCACCACGATGCCATCCAAAATGCTAAGCCTGCAGTTTTAAATGCGGCGGCCGACATTCCTACCGGCGGCTCAGCTAAACAAGTCAGTAACATTACACACGGACCAAGTAATAATAACAGCCATTGCATAAACGGCTTTTTATTGGCGTTATTTTCTAAAATACGTTTTGTCATATTAACAGCCTTTAAAATTTATATTTAAGACCAAGCGCAACACTACTATCAGCATTCTCTTCTAGGTCGAGGTCAGTATATAAAAGGTAAGCGGTAGTTTGCTTGTCAAAGATGTAGTCTACACCGGTAGTCCACTGAGTAGCGTCTGATGCTTGACGTAGTTTTGAATCATCTTTTGCAAATTGTACTTTAGGAACCCATTTATCGAGCTTGTAACTTGCACTTAACACATAACCATTCCCTGATTTAGTACCATCAATAGATTCTGAATGTTGGTATAACGCACCTAATTTTAGCTTTTCAAATTTATATACACCTGCGATACGGCTTGCTTTAATGTTATTAAGTGAGTCAACATGGCTTATTGAAATAGAGTAAGGTGTTTTATTTAAACTACGGTCACCATAAATCAGGGTTGCCGCAAATCCAGCTTCATTATCTTTGTTGTCATCTTTTGGCGCATAGGTAAATGAAAACTGTGCATTGTGCCAGTATTTAGAGGTATAAGTAATGGTGTCGCCTAATCGGTCTTGTCCGGCAATAACTTGTGAAATATCTGCTTGGGTTTCGTTAAAGTTATCAAGCTTGCCTTCAGAGTATTTAAAACGCGTGTCGTTTCGCCCTACGACCACTTCACCAAACGCACCTTTTAGGCCAAGGTAAGTATTACGTGCTGCAAAAGGCTCATTGGTATCGTCGTGTTCAAAACCTTTTACTTGAACCTCGTATTTAAATACGGCAGTAAAATACTCATTTAATTTATGGTCCCCTTTAATACCAATACGCGAAAAAGGGGCATCTATTTGTGTGCCTTCATCTGCATAACGCATCATGCCAGTATCGGTGTTGGCAATTTGTACTTCGGCTTTACCATACACAGTGTAATCTGCAGCAAACGCTGTTACAGGTAGTGTGGCAGCACTGCATAACGCAGCAAGTCCTGAACCTTGGAATAGATTATTTTTCATTATGTATCCTAATTATGTGATGTTACTTGTTGTCTACAACTGTAGAGCAAGAACATGACCAACTGGATAATAACAATAAATTTCAGTGACTTAAAAAACAAAACCATGATAAAAAGCTTTAAAATGTGCGGATTTCCACACACTTTAAATACCTACTATCACCATTTCCACCCACTAATCGGTAAACATATCTCGATTAAGGTTATATTTACTCATTTTATCGTAGAGGGTTTTGCGCGCGATTTGCAACGTTGCCATGGTGTCTTTAATACTGCCATGATTAAGCTCTAAGGCTTCTTCAATTAAAGACTGTTCATAAAAGCTGACCTTTTCTGCAAGGCTTAAGTCCAATGATAACGACGAGCCACTACTGCTTGAGTCACTCTGTGCAAAAGCCAGATCGGGGCCAAGTAGTACCGCTCGTTCAGCCTGGTTTCTTAATTCACGAACATTACCTGGCCAATCATGCGCAAGTAGGCGCTGTTGTAACTCAATATTAAGCGCACCTAAAGGTTTATGAAAACGAGTGGCCGCAATAGAGCTAAAGTGCTTAAACAACAAAGGAATATCGGCTTTTCTATCTCTTAACGCGGGAATGCTGACTTTAACTAAACTCAATCGATAGTATAAATCGGCTCTAAACTCACCTTTTTCTACCAACGAAAGTAAATCGACCTTAGTGGCCGCAACAATACGAATATCAAGGTCAATGGCTTTATTTGCACCAACGGGAGTAACTTTTCGCTCTTCAAGCACCCGTAGTAATTTAACTTGTAGTGACAAGGGAGTGCTTTCAATTTCATCTAAAAAAACCGTGCCGCCTTGTGCAAACTCAAACTTGCCTTTGCGATCTTGTGTTGCGCCGGTATATGCACCACTAACAGCACCAAACAATTCACTTTCTATTAGTTGCTCAGGCACCGCACCACAGTTAATAGCCACAAACTGACAGCTGGAACGGTTACTATGATCGTGTAAATAACGGGCAACCAATTCTTTACCTGTACCAGTTTCACCTTCAATTAATACATCTGCGGGTGTATCAATCACTGTGTTGAGTAAGTTCATCATGTGCTGCATTTTAAGGGTCTCTCCTAAAATGCGCACACCGGGCGCAGAGGTCTTTTCAACCGCACGCTTCAGAGCTCTGTTTTCCATAACTAAAGCACGTTTGTCTGAGGCCCTAGCAATGCAATCTAATAAATTTTCGTTCAGGGGTTTTTCAAATAGATCATAAGCACCTAATTGCATTGCTCTAACCGCTACAGAAACATCGGCATAACCTGTTAAAAATATTACCGGAAGTTCACTGTCAAATGCTTTTACCTGCTCAATAAAAGTTAAACCATCCATAGTTGGCATATTTATATCACTGAGGACAACGCCATAAAAATTGCGACTTAAACGGCTTAAAGCAATACTCGCATCACTAAAGCACTGCACCTCATACCCTTCGAGGGTTAAAAGCTGATTTAACGAATCACGGATCATCGCCTCATCATCAATAACAACCACTTGCTTACAAACAACGGCTTCAATCATTTTTTGGGGCCTCTATGCTTGATAAACTAATAATAAACTGTGCACCGCCTTGAGGACGATTGTGCGCCGTTAAGTAACCATTAAATGAATCAATAATTTGCTTTGATATTGATAAGCCCAGCCCTAAACCATTACTTGACTTGGTACTGTAAAAGGGTTCAAAAATAGATCCCAGCACATGGTGTTCAATACCTGGACCACTATCTAAAATAGAAAGCTTAACGCGCTCCTCAAAACACTCAACATCGAAACTAAGCTCTCGTTTAGGCTCACCTTTCATTGCTTGTGACGCATTGGTGATCACATTAACCAGTACTTGTTCAAATTTTAATGCATCAACCCACACCGTGATCTCTTGCGAAAACTGCGGAGCACTGACGTTCACATCGTCTTGTTTAAGTTGCGGGTGGGTGATCATCAACGCATTGTTTAATAACGCCGACAGTGGATGTGGTCGCAATTGCATTGTCGCCGGCTTACTAAAGTGTTTAAGCTGCGCCACTATTTTATGCACCCGCTCTACTAAATTCTCAATAATAATTAAATTTTCACTTAATGCATTGAGTTTCCCCTTTTTGAGGAAAATTTTAGCGCTTGCCAAATAAGTGTTCATGGCGCTCAGTGGCTGGTTAATTTCATGATTAATACCCGCACTTAGTTGCCCTATTGTGGCTAATTTTGCCGACTGTACTAGTGCTGTTTGCGCTTTTTCAAGCGCTTGGGTGCGCTCTAATACTTCAAGTTCTAAACTGTGACGCGAGTACAGTAATTTTTTATATCCGGCAAAGCGTGCCAATAAGCTATATCCGACAAAAATAAATACCCAATAAAACAACACAAGCCATAACAATCTGGGCACCTGTAATGCATTTATGCTTGAAATATCAACCAATACCGTCATCGTTGCATTTAGGTGTGTCAGTGGTCTTGAAGCGGCAACATATTGATCTTTAGCAATTTTAAATTGCTCAATGCCCTGACTTTTGTAGCGCTGCTGCTTTATTTGTAACGGTTGATGATCTAAGTAAGCACGGCGCTGTTTAATATCGCGGCGTGTAGTAATATCAAGCTCTGTAAACGTGTTTAAACGCCATGCTGGCTCATCTGACATAGCAATAACTTTATCCGCAAGCTGCAAATAAAAATGACTGCCTTTTGAAGTATTTAATAACGAACGATCGTTTTCAAATTTAGCGACATTAATTTTTAGTGCCACAACGCCAATGGCTTTGCCATCTTGGTAAATAGCCTGCGAGAAGTATATTCCGCGTTCTTTCGAGCGTTGTCCAAGAGCAAAGTAGGCGACCTTTTCTCCGGCAAAAGCTTGTTTAAAGTAAGGCCGAAATGCAAAGTTGCTCCCTAAAAACGTATAATCGGTTTGCCAGTTGCTACTGGCAATAACGTCGCCATGAGTATCTAGTATGTATACATCTGAGGCACCGCTGGCTTGTTGAATATCAGCCAAGTAATTATTAATTGCATTGAAGTGTTGTGATTCATTATTAGTAAAACGAATCAATAAATTATTTTCGGTAAGGAGCTGAGGAATAGCTGCAAAGCGCGCGAGTTCATTATCAATATAATTATTTAATTGAATGACCTGTTGGTCAGCTTGAATTTTAGCTTGGCCTAAATCATAAGCACGGCCAAATGAAAATGTAACCACTAATAACAGCACTAACAGAATACAAGCAAAAATAATTTTTTTAGGGATGGAGAACATAAACGCCTATGACACCAAGGTGCCAATAATAAGTAATAGCCACTATTGTATCGATTTATAGGTCTTTGCAGAAGAAACTTTTTGTTAACAAGTGTATTAAAACTAAAAAACCGTGAAACTAAAAATATTTCACGGTTTAATTCCCTGCAAGGGGATGCTGTTTTAGCTTAATCTACGCTTTTGCAAGCGCTGGCTTGTCTTTGAAGTACTTATACAAACCAATTAATGAGGCTGCGATCCAGAATATTTCAATTACAAAACTCGCTAAGTTAAAGTTATAGCAAAGACTAATAAGTAACAAAATAGCGCCACTTAAATTCATTAAGTTATACGTCAAACTTTTTGGCGATACTTTATTTAGTTGCAGTAAAAAAAACGAACCAACCACTAAAAAAGTGCCACTCATACCAACAATATCAAATAAAAGTGCAATCACACGTCTATCCTTTTCCATTTTAAAACCCAACTGACTGGCCCAATCCATGGGGAGGGTTTTTTTCAATCATTGAAACAGCAAAACCAGCGAAGTTTACCAGTGGAAAAAAAGCAAACAAGGGCTTATGTCCGCCTCTTGATAGTTTGGGTTAAATAGCTACTTTATTTAAAAGTGACTTTACCACCTATCATTTTATAAGCTGCAGTCCCTCTTATAGTCGTTGGGCGAGCAAAAGGCCGCTCACAGCCTGGACATACGCATTCAGTATGGGTGTGATCTTGGGTTATTCTTTCTATAAAGCATTTAACTAAAGCACCTTTACCCCCTTTACGGTATTTGAATAACGGTGCCTTACACGCAGAACAAAATATATCGACCGTTTTTGTAGGCCCTTTTTTATTGGGCTTAGCCATACTTCCTCAATCATTACTTTTTGATTAGTTAATAGCATATGCTATCACATGATAGAAAAGAAATTGATGGGCGTAGGAATTAATAATCAGAGTTATGTTTATTAAGTAATTAGATTAAAAATATTGTGCGATTAAACTTTATTAGCTAAACGTGTTAATTGAGCTGACAGCACATTCATACTAAGGGGCTTTATAATAAACCCTGATACCTTTGCATTAATTATCTTTTTTACAGTCTCAGAGCTGTCTTCACAAGTCACCATAAGTACGGGGAGCTGAGCATGCTCAGTATCCTTTCTAATAGCATCAAGTAGGGTAAGGCCATCCATTTTTGGCATATGTAGATCTGTTATAACCAAATCTATAAGTTGATTTTTAAGTATAGTTAACGCTTGCAGACCATCGGTTGCTTCAACAATGTCTTTATAATCTAACTGCCTCAACATATTAATGAGCACATGACGCATTAATGGCATGTCATCAACAACTAATATTCTCATACGAATGATTAACCAAAGTAGGTACAAACAAATCTTCATTAAAATGAATTAACAAAAACTGCTATAGGTAGTATTTACATTAGTTAACTATATTTGTTGAAGCAAATAATCAGTTTTATTTACACGACGCAAGTTTGATAATTAAGTCAGCATTAGAAATTACCAAACGAAGCTTGAATAAGCTCAGCTAAGCATGCTGGGCTGAGTGTAATTTCAAGTCCTCGCTTACCTGCGCTCACATAAATAGTATCAAAGTCTAATGCGCTTGAGTGTATGTAGGTCTTTAAGCGCTTTTTTTGTCCAAGAGGACTAACGCCTCCCAAAATATATCCTGTACTTGCCTGTACTTTTTGCGGCTCTGCCAGCATTACTTTTTTTACTGCGCAGAGCTTAGCCAATTGCTTTAAATTAACCTGCTGAGTAACTGGCGTCACAGCAACAATTAGTTGTTGTTCTGAGGTTTCTAACACCAATGTTTTAAATACTTGAGCGCTATTAAGATTTAGCTTTTCAACTGCTTCAAGGCCGTAATTAGTATTGTTTACATCGTGCTCATAGCTGAGTATATCAAATTTAATTCGGGATTTTTTTAGCTGTTCTATTGCAGGGGTCATCTGATATTGTCCTTAATAAATTTCTGATAACTTACCATATTAAACAAAAAAACGGCGCTTAAAAAAGCGCCGTTTTACCTAAGTTCTGTTAACCCTAATAATTACTTAGTCAGGTCATCAAAAAACTTTTTAACGCCATCAAAAAAGCCTTGCTCTTTTGGACGATTTTTTGAGCTATCTTTGCCCATGCTTTCTTCAAGTTCAGTAAGCAGCTCGCGTTGACGCTCGTTAAGATTCACAGGTGTCTCAATCACCACTTTACAAATTAAGTCACCTTGAGCACCACTACGTACAGACTTAACACCTTTACCACGCATACGGAACATTTTGCCCGTTTGTGTTTCTGAAGGTATTTTAAGTTTCGCACGGCCATCTAATGTTGGCACTTCAATTTCACCGCCAAGGCCTGCTGTAGTAAAGCTAATAGGCACTTCACAGTATAAGTTGTTCGCTTCACGAACAAATATCTTATGTTCACGAACCGACACTTGAACATACAAATCACCTGCTGGTGCGCCGTGCATACCAGCTTCACCTTCGCCAGATAAACGAATACGGTCACCTGTATCAACACCTGCTGGAATTTTTACCGATAGTGTTTTGGTTTTCTCTACACGGCCTTGGCCATGACATTTGTTACAAGGATCTGAAATAATTTGACCTTGTCCATGACATGTTGGACATGTTTGTTGTACGGCAAAAAAGCCTTGGCGCATTTGTACTTGGCCTGCACCGTGACAGGTTGTACATGTTTTTGGCTTAGAACCTGCTTTGGCGCCGCTGCCGTCACACGGGTCACAACTAACCCAAGTCGGTACTTTAATTTCAACGTCTTTACCACGAACCGCTTCTTCTAAGCTTAAGTCCATGTTGTAACGTAAATCGGAACCACGTTGCTGGCGAGATTGGCGTCGGCCACCGCCGCCACCAAAAATATCACCAAATACGTCACCAAAAATATCACCAAAGTCACCTTGGCCGCCGCCAAAGCCACCGTGACCACCGCCACCACCTTGTTCGAAGGCTGCATGGCCGTATTGGTCATACATTTGACGTTTTTGATCGTCCGTTAATATTTCGTAGGCTTCCTTTACTTCCTTAAACTTGGTTTCAAGGTCTTTATCACCGGCGGTACGATCTGGATGATATTTCATCGCTAAGCGTTTATACGCTTTTTTTATGTCTCGCTCACTCGCATCTTTGCTTACGCCGAGGACTTCGTAATAATCGCGTTTTGACATATCTATCACACTACTCTTTTCTATATGCAGCGCTAGCTGCTGGACAAACCGATAAATCATATCGATTTATCATTGAATTTTTAAAGCACTTTACTTACATCTCTTACATGCAAAAGGCGCGTTAAGCTTTAGCCTACGCGCCTCAGGTGTTCATCCTAACTTAAACACGCAATGTAGTCATGGTGTTTTCGGTTAGCGAGAAGCGTTAGTAACAATTACTTGTCGTCTTTAACTTCTTCGAACTCTGCATCAACAACATCGTCGTCTTGCTTAGCAGACTGTTGTTGCTCTGCACCGGCATCACCACCTGCTTGTTGTGCTTTAGCTTGGGCAATTTCCATTAGTTTTTGAGACTTTTCAGCAAGTGCTTGTGTTTTAGCTTCAATTTCTGCTTTGTCGTCGCTCTTAATTGCTCCTTCAAGGTCAACAACAGCCGCTTCAATTGCTTCTTTGTCTTCGCTTGGTAGTGCATCACCCGCTTCTTCAATTTGTTTACGTGTACCGTGAACAAGTGCGTCAGCTTGGTTACGTGCAGCCACTAACTCTTCAAACTTTTTATCGTCTTCAGCATGTGCTTCTGCATCGCGAACCATTTTTTCAACTTCTTCATCACTTAAACCTGAAGACGCTTGAATGGTGATTTTTTGCTCTTTACCTGTGTCTTTATCTTTAGCAGATACATGTAAGATACCATCCGCATCCACATCGAATGTTACTTCGATTTGTGGTGTACCACGTTGTGCTGGGCGAATACCTTCTAGGTTAAATTGACCTAGAGATTTATTGTCGCTTGAACGTTTACGCTCACCTTGTAGCACATGAATGGTTACCGCAGACTGGTTATCTTCTGCTGTTGAGAATGTTTGCGATTTCTTAGTAGGAATCGTGGTGTTTTTCTCAATCAGTGCCGTCATTACTGAACCCATCGTCTCAATACCTAGAGATAATGGTGATACGTCTAGTAATAGTACGTCTTTCACGTCGCCAGCAAGTACACCACCTTGAATCGCTGCACCTACTGCAACTGCTTCATCAGGGTTAACGTCTTTACGTGGCTCTTTACCGAAGAATTCCGCTACTGTTTTTTGAACAAGTGGCATACGAGTTTGACCACCCACAAGAATGATATCGTTGATATCGTTCACAGATAGGTCTGCATCAGCAAGTGCGCGTTTAAGCGGTTCAATTGACTTAGTTACTAAATCTTCAACTAGTGACTCAAGCTTAGCACGTGTTAGTTTAACGTTCATGTGCTTAGGACCTGACGCATCAGCGGTTACATACGGAAGGTTAACTTCTGTAGATTGTGCTGATGAAAGCTCAATTTTTGCTTTCTCTGCTGCTTCTTTAACACGTTGCATAGCAAGTGGGTCAGTTTGTAAATCAATACCTTGATCTTTCTTAAATTCAGCTACTAGGTAGTTGATAACACGGTTATCGAAATCTTCACCACCTAAGTGAGTGTCACCGTTAGTCGCTAGAACTTCAAATGTGTGCTCGCCTTCAACTTCATCAATTTCAATGATTGATAAATCGAAAGTACCACCACCTAAGTCATATACCGCTACTACGTTTTCGCCACGGTTTTTATCCATACCGTATGCAAGCGCTGCAGCCGTTGGCTCATTAATAATACGTTTTACTTCAAGACCCGCGATACGGCCAGCATCTTTGGTTGCTTGGCGTTGTGAATCGTTAAAGTATGCTGGTACTGTGATTACCGCTTCAGTTACTTCTTCACCTAAGAAGTCTTCAGCTGTTTTCTTCATTTTTTTCAGTACTTCAGCAGAGATTTGTGGTGCAGCGCGTTTTTCGCCGCCCGCTTCAACCCATGCGTCGCCATTATCAGCTTTGATAATTTTGAAAGGCATGATGCCGATATCACGTTGTACTTCTTCGTCTTCAAAACGACGACCAATTAAACGCTTAATTGCGAACAATGTGTTTGTTGGGTTAGTTACCGCTTGACGTTTTGCAGGTTGACCTACTAAAGTCTCACCGTCTTGCGTGTAAGCAATAATAGACGGGGTTGTGCGATCGCCTTCCGCATTTTCAATAACACGTGCTTTGTCACCATCAAGTACTGCAACACAAGAGTTAGTAGTACCTAAATCGATTCCAATAATTCTACCCATGAATCTTCTCCAACTTCTAAATTCGTTAATACGTTCGATGACTAGTTAATAGGGATGCTACAAACTTAATTCAACTGTAAAAATGAAAAAAAATTCATTTTTTTTAATTTATTTACTAAATAACCCTAAAAAGAGTAAGGATTGCTCATTTTTTGTTATTTAAGAGGACCTTTATTATCTGGTCTGATGAGTTTGTGTGTGATATAAATTTAGTAAATAACATCAAAAGGACATTATTTGTGCACTTTGAACAATTATTACAACTCGCCTCTCAAGTAAGTCAGAAAACAGGCCCAGAAACCAATACTATGCAGTTCCCTGCTAATTGGTGCCAAGGTAGAACGGCTTTTGGCGGACTCTCTGCGGCGCTTCTTTATCAAGCAATGCGCAATAAAGTTGATTCAACAAGACGACTGCTTTCTTTAAGCACAAACTTTGTAGGCCCTTTGTTGGCTGAAAAGCCATTTTCTTTGTCGGTAGAAATATTACGTGAAGGGAAAAGCAGCACCCAAGTGCTCGCCAAAGCAATTCAGGATGATTCAGTATGCGTAATTGTGCAGGCCTGTTTTGCTAAAAATCGTAATTCATCAATTAATGTACCGGTATCAAAGTCGCTAAGCTTACACCCTGTGAACGAACGTCACTGCTTAGGGTTTGTGCCTGGGCAAATGCCAGAGTTTTTTCAACATGTTGATTTGTGCCCTCAACAAGGAGCCATGCCGTTTAGCAGTGCTGAGACCTCTCATTTAGGTGGTTGGATGCGTTTTAAACATGCGCCAGAAGAAATTACTGAAGCCCATGTTATTGCCCTTACTGACGCATGGCCGCCAACATTGCTGCAAATGTTTAAACAACCAGCACCGGCAAGTAGCATGTCGTGGTATTTAGAGTTTGTACAAGCGCCTAACTTAGCGCCAGGTGAATGGCTGGGGTTTGAAGCAGTCACTCATCATTCAAAAGATGGGTATGGTCTTGAAGATGGCTGTATTTGGTCGCAATCAGGAGAGCTTATAGCCTTAACTCGCCAAACCGTGGCGTTATTTGATTAACAACTAAAAACGAGTGAAGTCGCGCTGAGTATATTGTTTATCTAAATTAAGCATTATGGTGCGATATTCACCGCTTTGAATTATGTTGGCTAAGCCTTTGTCAAACTGCTGTCTCAGCAAATCATTATTAAAGTACGCAGGCCTTGCCGCAGATGGAAAAATAGCATGGATAACAAAATCTTTTGTGGCATTGGTTTTTGATATTCCTTTAAGTAGTAAAGGAATATGCGTCTATCGAGAATAATCGTATCAACCCAGCCTGCCATTAAATGGTGAATCTGCGCTTGTTGATTAAGTACTTCTTCGTACCCTCTCAAGTTCTCTAAGTTGTGGCCAAACTCTTTTGGTAAATAAGCGGGTGCGTTTTGAAATGCTAAAACGCTTTTAGTGGCCAAATCGTAAATCGTATTAATATTGAAGTTACTCTTTTTAAGACTCACCACTACATTCTCATAACTTACAACAGATTGGCTTCGATATATGCCAGTAATTAAAATACCCGAATAATTTAATGCAATATCGACATGCCCTCGGTTCAATAAAGCATCGGCACGCTGATTTGACATATATTGCACATCAACCTTATTTATATTTTGGTTACTAAGTGCTGCTTTTACAATCTCGAGCTGAATACCTGAATCATTTTCACTTATTACATAAGGTGCAACTGTAGGGTTAGCAGCAATAGTAACTCGCTGCTGATTAATGCCTTTAACAAATGCCAAGCTATCGCCACATAAGCACACTAAGGCTAATAAAAATACCACTTTCACACTATCACCTAATCCGTTTTTATTTTCAGTTGTTGGGGTTACTTTTCTTATTATATTGTTAGTAATTTAGCCGCAGTGTTTGTATTTAGCTATTAATTATAGCAATATTTAAATTATTGAATTAACTATAAGCTAACATTTTGCAAACTGCCTGCCCAAGCTGTGATCTTATCATTGATATTCCCGTCATTAATGCAAAGCAAGTCGCACTGTGCCCTCGCTGCAACCATAAGATTCGCGGTATTAATGTTAATAATGACATCGAAATAGTCGCCCTGAGCCTCAGCGCACTGCTGATGTTGCTCAGCAGTATGTTTTATCCATTTATTTCTTTTAGTAGCAACGGTATTACCCAAACGATTACCCTACCTGACGCTGCTCGTATTTTATTTAATTATGATAGTGACCTACTTGGCCTATTTATTGATATCAGCATTATTATTTTACCTATGAGCTTGCTCATTATTTTAATCCCATTGCACTTAGGAGCACTTAAAACACTACCGCAAGCAATTGCAAGAAGACTATTAAAATTTACCTTGGCACTTGAACCTTGGATCATGTCAGAAATATTTTTGATTGGTGTTTTGGTTAGTATGGTTAAAATAATGTCATTAGCTGATGTTAGTTTTGGCACTAGCTTTTTTGCCTATGTGGGATTTGTAGTTTTATATGTTAGTGCGTTAACACGGTTAAATCGTGCCCGGTTATGGTCTCAGGTAAGCCCTGCAACTCGACTTGAAGGTAGTGCTGGCATAGAGCGTGCGATAGATGACAATATAAAAGCCTGTCATGTTTGCCACCAACTAAGTATCGAATCCACCTGCCCTCGTTGTCATAGTAAAACATATTTAAGAAACCCCTACAGCGTACAAAAGGCAGCGGCATGGTTAGTTACTTCACTTATTTGTTATATCCCAGCAAATTTACTGCCCATTATGTACACTATTAGCCTAGGGGATGAAACTCCTGCAACCCTTATTTCCGGTGTAATTACCTTATGGAATAGTGGCTCATACCCTATTGCGCTGATTATATTTTTTGCAAGTGTAGTGGTGCCATTAGCCAAGGCGCTTATTTTAAGCTTTTTGTGCATTATGGTTACAAAGCCCGCCAACCTTTATACAAAAGGTTACACAAAAGTGTACCAACTAACTGAATTTATAGGAAAGTGGTCTATGATTGATGTATTTGTTGTGGCTATATTAGTCGCCCTTGTGCAGTTAGGAAACTTAATGTCGGTTATACCGGGTTTAGGCATCGTCTTTTTTACTGTTATGGTATTATGCCAAATGATGGCAGCACACGCATTTGACCCTCGTTTACTGTGGGATTCACCTAAAAATAAAAACGCAGAGAATAAAGCATGACTAAAACAGCCAACGTAGCACAAAAAACACGGATTTCTGCGATTTGGATTATTCCAGCGGTTGCCTTATTTGTTGGTATTTGGATGCTTTATCAGTATCAATTAAATAAAGGGCAAACAATCTACATCACTATGCCGCAAGCCGAGGGCATTATTGCTGGTAAAACAGAAATTAAAGTGCGTAGTGTAAAAATAGGTCAAATAGATCATATACGCCTTTCCGACAGCCAAGACAGCGTAATAGCTCGGGCACAAATAGATAAAAATTACGATAATTTACTTACCGAAGATGCCAGCATTTGGGTTGTAAAACCTCGCATAGATGAAACCGGCATTACTGGTATGAGTACTTTACTTTCAGGGGTTTATTTAGAGTTTTCACCAGGCGAGAGCAAACAATTAAAGAAGCAGTTTAAACTTCAAGAAGAGCCTGCATTAATAGGCAAAGATGTACAAGGTGGACGCTTTAAGTTGCTCAGTTACAATGCAGAAGTACTCGATGTGAGTACTGGCATATTTTTTAAAAACTATAAAATAGGCCAAATAGAAACCGCCACCTTTGATTGGAAAAACCAAGCAATGCAATACGGTATTTTTATTAAAGCTCCCTACGAGAACTTGATCACCTTAAACTCTATTTTTTGGGTTAACTCAGGAATAGAAATAGATCTTTCTGCTGATGGCATAAATATTAACACCGGTTCACTGAGCAAGTTATTAAAAGGTGGTATTTCTGTTGGTTTACCTGACCAGCAAGCTCCCGGCGATTTGGCAAAAGACGGTCATAGCTTTTCTTTAAGTCAAAGTTACAAACAAGCTCTAGAAGAACGCTTTTATGACTTTGATTATTACCTTATCGAATTTGAACAATCCATTCGTGGGTTACGTGTAGGTGCGCCAGTAGAATATCGCGGTACACGCATAGGTACTGTAGTTGAAGCTCCCGCGAACGTAATAATAGATGGCAAACCCGCTCACTTTCGTGCTAAAAACACCGCTGTCCCTGTATTGATCAAAGTGGAATATGGACGTTTATACCACAACAACGCCTTAGCTAAAGAGTATTGGAAATCAAGCATAATCGAGTGGATAAAAAATGGTATGAGGGCATCATTAAAGCCAGGGAATTTGTTAACCGGTGCAGTTTATGTTGATTTTGACTTTTATACCGACACCCCTAAAAGCGAACTTAAAAAGCTTGCTCAATATGATGTATTTCCTAGTGTATCGAGCGGTATAACCGTGCTTGCTGACCAAGTGTCTGATGTACTGAATAAGGTAAATAATTTAAAAATTGAAGACAGCTTGGCAAAAATGCAAACAACCTTTAGCGAGTATCAGGCATTGGCCAGCGAGATGCGTATATTATTAAGTAAACCTGATACCCAAAATTTACCCGGTGACTTTAATCGTAATCTCGAAAAAATAACCAAAAGCATGGAACAGTTTGAAATAACCATGCGTCAATTCGATAAAACAATGGCAAGCTACCAAGCAGGATCTCAAATGCACCACCAGCTTGAACAAACACTGCTACAAATTAAACGTTTATCTGAAGAATTCCAACCACTTACACGTGGTTTAAACGAACAGCCTAACATGCTCATTTTTGATAAGTCACTGCCTAGTGACCCGCAACCGAGGAAACAATAATGAAAGCACTATTTTTACTTTTAACAAGTGTGCTCTTTATCAGTGGTTGTAGTTCGGCTATTCAAACTGCAACTCAATATTACCAGTTTGAGCAACCCATTAATGACTCTTCTCGTAATGTGCAAGATACACAGGCACAACTCAGAGTGCAAACAGTTACCTTAAGAGGGGCATTGAATAATCGGGGTATTGCGATGAAAGTAGATAGTAATCAAATTCATGCTGCTAATTATCATCTATGGGGGGAATCACCAGATGTTATGCTGAGTGCCAGCGCGCAGCAAACATTATTTAATACCATGACCAACTGGATGGTTATTAAAGGATTACCGGTCATTACCGACCAAGAGCAACAAACATTTTACGAATTAGAATACGAACTACACCACTTTAACGGTGATCTGCAAGGTAATGCAGATATTTCAGGGCTATGGCGTTTATACTACACTCACCCAGAATCAGGTAGACGTTTACTAAGCATCCATAATTTTTCATCTGTTATGCCAATCGACGATGATGGCTATGATTCATTGGTGGCGACTCTTGAAAAAATGTGGCAACAAATCAACATTCTTGCGGCAAAAGAAATTGAAAAAACAAGACTCAATCATAAATAAACACTTTGATGGTGGTTTTATCAGCATTGGTGACTGCCTTACCCACCTCAGTAAAACCTAGTTTATATAGTACATTTTGAGACCCTAAATTAGCCGTTGAAGTAATTGCGCATACATCTTTTATACCTAATTTATGCCTGTTATTTAAAAGTATTGTAGCTGCTTCAAAAATATATCCCTTTTTTTCAAAGCCGTCTTTTAACGCAAACCCTAAATCGGGATGTTGCATAGTCGCTCGCTGATAAAAACCAACAATACCAATAACCGTTTCATCATGAAGTGTGATTATATAAGGCCCAAAACCGTGTTCTTTGTGGGCAGATATAAAACTGTCTTTGATGTATTTTTTAGCGTCGTCTAAAGTGTAAATACCTTTATCACCAATGTATTTAATAAAGTTGGCCTGATTAACTAACTTAAGTAACTCCGCCGCATCTGCTATTTGTGCGAAGCGTATAAGTAAACGTTCAGTTTTAAAAGCAATATTCAAAATAACTCCTTAGAGTTCAATACTATAATTTAACGACATTAAAACAAAACCCAGTCAACAATGACTGGGTTTTTTGGTTTTAGAGTATAATTTCAAACTTACTTTTGCAATTTTATATCGCTGTAGTAAGCATCTAAACTCGTCACTTTAGTTTGATTTGGCAAATCAGCAAACTCGCTATCACTAAACTTAGTACCGCGTAGCTGCACATTTAAACGTGCTGCTTTTGGGTTTAACATTGTTTGCTGGTAGTAATCTTTAATATCAGCAAGCGTGACTTTTTCCACCTCTGCAATTAATTTTTGTCTTGAATCAAAATCAAAGTTTTCACGATACCAATCGTTAATCAATGGACTCATTTCGTCGCTTAAATTCTTTGGCTGTTCTTTTAACGAAACCAAAGTTGCATTTTTAAGCTGTGCAAATGTTTCCTCAGTCATGGCATTAAGCTCAGAAGCGTACTCTTTTTTAAACTTGTCAAAGCGCACTTGAATGTCTTTCGGCCCTTTCACTGGTGTTTGAATAAATAAACCAATACCTGAGTAATCTTCAATAGGACGCGCTAATGCGCCTACTGCATAAGCAAGTTGCTCTTCAGTACGCATTTTATCAAACGCGATTGTTCTAAAGTGACCTTGCAATACAGCTGCCTGTGCTTTTTGTTTGTAACCAGGAGTTGGGTGAATGGTCATATCGACCACAGCTACATCGGCGACATCAATATCTTTGTGTAATACACGCGCTTCACCCGGTTGCGGTAACCACGCTTTACTGCGTGCAAACTCCGTTTGAGTATGTTTGCTTGGTAAGATAGCCGCTAACTCAGCAGCAATAGCATCAATGTCTTTTTGGTTGTAGTTACCGAAGCTAAATACACGTAAGTTATTATTCGCTAAGGTGCTTTGCTTTAAAGCGTGTAAATCAGCAAGCGTTAGTGTTTTTGCAGCCTTAATTAGCGCTTCTGTATCGAAACTGCCAGTACGAGTCAGCTTTGAATACTCACCAAATGCTTGTGCATAAGGGAACTGTTTTTGTTGATTCAGTAAATCTCGCTGATAACGGTCAATCGCTTGATTAAACGCTTGTGCTGAAATTTCAGCATCAAACCCAGCTAACGCTTGTTTAAGTAAAATATCTTGTTTATCGGTAAAACCACTTAACGATAGCACCAATCCATTACTTGAGCTTAAATTAACGTTCATGCCAGCAATGGCAGCTTCAGTTCGTAACTGACTTAATTGAGTGTTATACAGATCAGCCCAAACAGAATAAAGTACGGTTGAGTTAATATCATGCAAACCTGTTTGCGTGTTGATATACACCTCAACTAAACCTTTAGGTTGCTCTGCAAACTGCTGACTTGCTTGGCGCCAAATTTTCACGCCGTTTTTATCATAGCTAAGCTCAGGGTGCTTCTGCTCTTTAAAAGCTTGCGTTTTAATAGCAAAACTCTCTGGTAGTAAATTGTTAACACTTGGCAATGCTAAATTAAAATCACTTGGTTTTTCCCAGCTGGCAATTTCTGCATCGCTAATATCGTTAATTTTATATTTGCCATCGTAAAAATGCAGCTCAGAATCTGTATCTTCCTGTTGAGAAATATACCAGATGCGAAGTGTATCGGCATTAAGTTGCTTAAGTACATTGTTCACCGCATCAGCATCAAATTGAGCATAGTAGTACGGTGCGTTTATCGCATGATTTAACGGGTAATCTTGCATGCTTTGAGTCAACGCACTGACATAGTTAAACTCATCGCCCTTTTCTAAAAATTTGAACTGATTATTTAAAGAAGTGCGAATTTCATTAAAGTACTTACTATTAACGCCCTCACGCTTAATCAAGTCAATGTATTGCATGATTGTCGCGACAATTGATTCGCGGTTTTTCATACCCTCATCAGTCAGCTCTATATTCACGTTCAAAGAACCGTAGTTGCCATATTGATTTGGAGAGGCAGAGGCTGATAACTGAGATACCCACCCTTTATCACGTAATATTTGCGCTGGACTACCTGGCATTTCATTACTAAGTAAATAGGCAACAAAGCGATTAGGTTTTACTGCAAATTCATTTTGGTTATTAGTAATTGTGAAATCGAGTTGTAATTGTTTTACGTCTTCATTTGGTGAGTAAAAAACACGTTTACCACCAGCATTATCAAAATCTAAGCTAGCAGTAACACTTGGCTTTTCAATATTTTTATTTTCAATGTCAGCAAAGTATTTTTGTGCTTTTTTCTGCATTTCTGAAATTGGTAAGTTCGAAATCAGCGCCACTTTCATAATATTTGATGAGTAATATTTATTATAAAAGTCAACCGTTTCTTTGTGTAATGAACTATCAGCTTTATCGCCTAGGGTTTCAAGGTTACCAATTAAGAATCGGTTAGCCGGATGTTCACCCATCATTTTACGTGCAAGTTTAAATTGGCCGAAAAAGTCCATTTCACGACGCATTGACCATTCAGCATTTACTGCATTTTTTTCTTTTTCTGTGTATTCTGGGTAAAGCTTAGGGGCTTTAAAAAAGTCTGAAAAGCGGTCTAAGCCTTCATCAAACGCATCGTTATTAATTTTAAACATGTAGTTAGTAATATCGAGCCAAGTGTAAGCATTATGCGCGCCGCCGTTTTTAGTCATAAAATCGGAGTACCCTTTAGTGTCTGGGTATCGCTCAGTACCTAAAAACAACATATGTTCTAGGTAATGCGCCATGCCTTGTTGGCTCATTGGGTCGTGTAACAGACCTACACCTACACTAAGTGAAGCCGCTGATTTTTCTGCGCTTGGATCAGAGACTAAAATCACTTCAATATCGTTAGCAAGCTTTAGTGTTTTATATTCACGATTATCGTTAGGGCTTACAACGAGCGTTGGTGATAAAAGTGAGGTTTTTGGTGATTGAGAAAGAGTGGCGGTATTTGAACAACCGCTTAATATTGCTAGTGCAATTGCACTTAAGCCGATGATGTGTTTCATTTTAGTTTTATCCGTTATCGTAGAATAAGGTATTAGCGTTTTAAAAAGACTAAATCAGCTATAAACTACCACTATCAATTAATACTATGCTACTAATTAGCACTTAATTATGTAACACATTGTGAATAACAATCGAATACTCAAAGAAAATAATAAGGTAAGTTATGGAAAAGATAATAATAATGGCCATGTTTGTGCAGGTAACACTTTCATTAGTTGTTATGGTGATTATGGGAAAACGTCGTTTTGCAGCGGCTAAAAATAAACAAATACAGTTAAGCGACTTTGCTGCTATGCGCCTCGATAATGCAGGCGATCATGTGAGAGTAGCGGATCGTAATTTTAGTAATCAATTTGAAATACCTGTGCTTTTTTATGCGGGATGTTTACTTGCTTTACAGCTTAATATGGCAAGTGTCCCTATCGCAGTATTGGCGTGTATATTTGTAGCGACACGCATTATTCATAGCCTCATTCACCTTGGTAGTAATCATTTAAGAGTCCGTTTTAGAGTGTTTTTACTAGGCTGCTTATCTGTATTTGTAATGTGGACTTTGCTAGTGTTGGGCATACTTTATAACTAAACAAAAATAACGGCGAATTTAGTAATTCGCCGTTATTTATTAAAGTTTACTTAGCACGTTTTAAGCGAGGTGCTACTAGCAATAGTGCACCTAATAACCATGCCATACTGCCACTAGAGTCTGACGTTTTTGGTGGTGTAACTTCAACGTTATCAATTAATGTATTCTCTTTTGGTGTTAAGTTTTGTGCTGAATTAGGATCATCATCAAGCACAACCACACTTTGAATTGATACCAAGTTTTCATTACTAATGATTAAGTTTTCATCTGAACATTGCTCTTTAGTAACACCAACTAATGGCACCTGAGAACAATGAACTAAGGCAGCAATTTTATCTAAGGTTTCTTGGCTTTGCGCAGTGACTTGTCCGAATACTGTAAATCCACCATTTTGCAAATCTAAGTTTTGGCTATTATCACTCATGTTAAAAAACCATTGGCTAGTAGCGCTGTTTTCATTACCGCCCTGCTTTGCCATAGCAATTGTCCCTTTAACGTTTGAATAAACAGGTTCGTTTATTACCGCAGGCTTAGTTGTAATTGGATCCATTTCATCAGAAAAAGTAAAACCCCCTCCTTGAATAACAAACTTATCAACAGAGCGATGTATAACCGTTTGATTGTAGGCGGCATCATCAACATAACTTAGGAAGTTTTCTACTGTTTTAGGTGTTTGTTGATCAAACAAGTTAATTTCTATCGTTCCTTGGCTCGTCTGCATTTCGACTACGGTTGCTACGCTTGAAAAACTTGCTGCAGTTAAAATTGACGCTAAGATAAGCTTCTTCATTATTTTTCCTATTTTTTATTGTCATTAGGCGTCATAGAGTAGTGTTATTCATTTTATAAATCGATACATAAGTACTTAACGCTACAATTCACAGCAAATAGATTACACCATAGTTACAACTGTTTACATTTTAATTTTAAACATGTTATGGGGAGTTAATTGCCTGAGTGCCCTAGTGTGCATCACGGTTACTCTTTCTAATGAATTTTAAACCTAGCAAGGTACTTAAAAAGCCCCTTATCAATCACTTTTTTTTTGTTATTATCAACTCACAAAGTGATAGGAGTAAATATAATGACTAACAACACGACTATTTGTGACTTTGGACTACACCAAGGTGAACCTTACACCCAATTGCCCGTTAGCTTTTTGAAGTGGATGATTGATGTTAATCATCAAAAATCTCAATATGCACGAGATGAACTAGCACGAAGAAACAGAGTTGTAGAACAACAGCGTGAAGCCTCACTGGCTGAAAAAACATAAAGAAGTGCGTTTTTTTAATCTCGAACTAGTTTAAACTAGCCACCTACTAGATTGAGCTTTTATTCATCGATAGGTATTTTATGCGTACACTTATTTTTCTTGTTGCTTTCCTTGGTTTATCTGGCTGTGCCAGCGACTCTGTCAATAAACCTGCAGCACAATATTTAACAGTTCTTCATACCAATGATAACCATGGTCGCTTTTGGCATAACGAAAAAGGCGAATATGGTATGGCTGCGCGTAAAACCTTAATTGACCAGCTAAGAGCAGATGCAAAGGCACAAGGACATCAGGTGTTATTATTATCAGGTGGCGATATTAATACCGGCATCCCTGAATCAGACCTGCAATTTGCTGAGCCCGATTTTAAAGGCATGTCGAAAATTGGCTATGACGCAATGGCATTAGGTAACCACGAGTTTGATAATCCATTAAGTGTATTAAAACAACAACAGCAATGGGCTAACTTCCCTCTTTTATCTGCCAATATTTTCGATAAACAAACTAACGAAACTATTTTTGAGCGCTATAAAATATTTAATAAAGGCGGCTTAACCATTGCCGTTATTGGTTTAACAACCACAGACACTGCTAAAATTGGTAACCCGCAATACATTGGTCACTTAGATTTTAAAGATCCGGTTGAAATAACCGCCTCACTTACACAAACATTAAAAACAAAATATAACCCTGACATTACCATTGCGGTAACGCATATGGGCCATTATGTAGATGCTAATTATGGGATCAATGCCCCTGGTGATGTCACACTTGCTCGTTCTTTAGATAAAAACGCCCTTGATATGATTATTGGTGGCCATTCCCAAGAGCCAGTGTGTATGGCTGCTGAAAATGTTACTGATGAGCACTTTAAACCGGGTTTAGCCTGTAAACCAGATCAGCAAAATGGAACATGGATAATGCAAGCCCATGAATGGGGCAAGTATGTGGGAAAAGCGGAGTTTAAATTGGAAAGTGGCCAATTATCACTGCTCAGTTATCAATTATTACCCGTTAATTTATACGTAGATAAAAAGCAAAAAGACGGGAGCGTAAAATCCGTACTTTCAGCAAATTACATTAAACCAGATCCAGAACTGCAAACCTTTTTAGCGGCGTACCAACAAAAAGGAGCAAAGCAAATTGAAGGTAAAATTGGCTTCGTCAATGACAGACTTGAGGGAGATCGCAACAAAGTACGCTTTGAACAAACAAACCTTGCGCGCGTCATCATCCAAGCACAAATGAACACCGTGGGTGCGGATTTTGGTATTATTAGTGGTGGCGGTGTTCGCGATAGCATTAATGCAGGTGACGTGAGCTATAAAGATATACTTAAAGTACAACCTTTCAAAAATCGTGTCGCCTATATCGACTTCAAAGGCAGTGATATTTTAACCTATTTAAACGTTGTGACACGTTTTCCACCCGACTCTGGGGCTTACATGCAATATCATAACTTAGCATTTGAATTGAAAGGTGAGCAGGTAACTAACGTGTTCATTGCTGGAAAACCGCTTGATATAAGCAAAACATACCGCATGAGTATTAATGAATATAACGCTTCAGGTGGCGATAGTTATCCAAAAATCACACAAATTGCAGGTTTTGTAAGTACTGATGAAACTGACTCGCAAGCTTTAAAGCGATTTTTTGCTGAACATAGCCCCGTTGATGCTAGTGAATTTGCACCTAAATAATCTAATGTGAACAGCGAAGAGTGTCATTAAAATGCTAATGACACTCTTCATTAAACTTTATGTGAGAGCAAAGTTAGTTAATCAAACATTTCAGCCCACAAATCACTCACCCTAAACGATAAAACTAAATTACTTTCCTATTATTTCTATATTGCCTTGGCTAACATTTACTAAGCCATAGCTGTGCATCCGTGAACGAGAGCCCTCTCCAAATGCCTTTGGCGGATAATACAACTCCTTCTGCTCTGGGCAATCATTTAATACATCATCTAGCGCCGCACGTATTTCGCTTAAGGTTTTTTCTAAACTGTTATTAAAGTTTGGCCGTTTTCTAATAGTATGCCCGAGTTCAACTAACCGATAAAAGTACTTATTTGCAAGTTCTAGCAACTCCTCGGGCACATTTTTATTATGGTTAAGTTTAACCTCTGGATTATTAGTACAAAATTCAACAAGTGCTAAATAAAAACATAGTGGCTTATTTGCTAAGGCTACTTGTTGCTCAGGATAATAACTATTGGATAATGTTTTACTTTTTAAATCAATCACGAGTGTTAATGACTTTGATTCTGGGGCAATTGAGTCTTGCTCAATACCTAGTTTTTTATTTTTTTGATAAGTAATACTCTGCTTCATCATGAACATAAGTAATACACTAATACCAAAAAGTAGTATATAAATAGTCACTACATCAGGCGAAAAATATGCTTGCTTTAAAGATAAAACAATAAACACCACGCTATTATTACTATTTAGTTTTCGAATAAACTCATCGGCTTTCAAGGATAAGTTAAACTCGTGCTTTGGCACTATCGAAATCACCTGTATACCCGTACCTTGAATCTGAGCATTTACTGTTTGAATATAATGCTGTAAAGCCGCTTTATTACCCGAGTGCTTAAGCAGCTCATTTGATAAATCGAGCAAAGGTAAGTCTAAAGCGATTTGTTTTTCTATTTGGGTTATTTGTAACTTGTTTACCTGTTGCTGTTTATGTGTTGTTGAAATATAAAACACGACAGAAAAAACGATGAATAATATAAAAACACCTAATGACGATACAAGCTTTCTCATTACGACTCCCCTATAAAGGTAACGGGGTAATTATTACATTGCCAATATGGCTCAACATCTTGATAGTATCGAAACGATTGTTCTTTAGACATACTTAGTAAGTGAGACTGCACAGCACATAGTAAATCGGTATTGTTATGCTGCATTTTTAAGTACCAACGGGTACCTGCAACATTACTGCTTATAGGGGTAATATAATTTTTTGAGAAGCGCTTACTATCATTTTCTCTCCAAAAGGAGGCAATAAGATCAACTTGCCCGTTCGCCAATAATTCCCTCAATTCATTATGTGAGCTGGCATAGGTTATTTTTAGCTGAGCAATATTAAGCCCTAATTGCTTAAATGTTTGTTTTGGTAAAATATGCCCAGAGCGGCTAGTTGGATAATCTAGCAGGCCTATTCTTTTGTCTAAAAAATACTGTTTAGTGATCAGTGGCTTTTCTTTTGAAGATATAAAGAACGCGGTGTAATCTGAAAAGCCCACCACGGGTTGATAATTGTAAGTAGTCTCAGCTCTAAACGCTTCCATAATATTATTTTTAGCTAAAATTAAATCCGCAATACCTTTTCCTACAAACTCTAAGCTATCCACTGTTCTGTAGCCCCAATAACCAATCACAGACCCATATTGCTTTGCCACGACTTTATCGTCACACAGGTTTTGAGTGAGCAATTGAGCAACATACTTTGAGGGGGTAAATACTATAAGCTGATTTTGATTAGCTGTTGTCGTTGTTTGACATGTCGTTGATGTTTTTATCATCACAGGAAAGACTATTTCTTTTTCACCCACAACTAAGTGACCTGCAAACCAACTAAACAACAGTGCTATAAACATAAATGTAACAATTGCCGTTTTATGCAACATTAACTTTTTAATATTCAAAAAACACCGATTTAAAATAGAGTAATAACTCATTTGAACAATTTTATTTACTTATTACAATAGGTAATTTTACCCATAAAACTCAAGGTGTTGATTTTAAAGAGCATTAAATAGGAAAGTATGAATTTTATTGAGTCCTTTCTATCATGATGAAAAATGAGGACAATTGACCTTATAAGCTTTTACAAATTAGATATCACACTTACTAGGATGCCTCGATGCAGATAAATGTAAAATATTCGCTTTCATTAACACTATTAATTAGTGCAATATTTGCAAGCACAGACTGTAATGCTTGGGGGCAAAATGGCCACCGCGTCGTTGGGAAAATTGCAGAGTCGCACATAAGCGAAAACACTAAAGCTGCACTTATTCCTTATCTTAATGGTGAATCTTTAGCACAGGTTTCAACATGGCCAGATGAAATGCGCTCTGCACCAGGTGATTTTTGGCAAAAAAAATCATCACGCTGGCACTATATTAACGCAGATGACGATGCAAAATTCAGCTTTAACCACGAACACACTGAACATAAAGAATCAGTAACAAACATATTAGAAGGCATTCACTATTCAATTAAAGTATTGAAGGATGACAAAGCAAGCCTTGCAGCCAAGCAGTTTAGTTTACGTTTTTTAGTGCACTTAGTCGGCGACAGCCATCAACCATTTCATGCAGGTAGGGCTGAAGATAGAGGCGGTAATCGCATTAAGGTTTCTTTCTTCAACCAACAAACCAATCTTCATAGCTTGTGGGATACTAAGCTAGTAGAAAATGAAAATTTATCTTTTACTGAATATGCTCAATTTATAAATACCAACAACAGCGAACTAATTAGCGAGTATTTACACAGTACGCCAACAAGTTGGCTTGAAGAGTCACACAACCTTGCTTTACAAATATACAAATCAACAGATGAGAATATTAGCTACGACTATATTTTCACTAACACCCCTATTGTGAAAACCCGCTTACAACAAGCTGGTATTCGCTTAGCTGGATTGTTAAATACATTATTTGATCCTACTAACAAGAAATCAAAAATGGCTTTAACACAGCAAATCAAAAAATAAATTCAGTTTCTAACTTAAATCATCTAAATGGGAAATCAACATTATGACTAAGCTTCGCCTTTCGAAATTAACTGGAGCAGTAATTCTTGCTCTAGGAGTTTCAACAAGCGCTATGGCTGCTGACACCTCGTCTGCAATGCGTGGTAAAATAACCACACCTTCAGGTGCGAGCGCTGCAAACGTTAAAATTAAGGTCGTTCATCAGCCTACCGGCACAATCAGTGAGCTAACCACCAATGAAAGTGGTACTTTTATAGCCAATGGTTTACGTGTTGGTGGACCATATACAGTGATCATCGACTCTGATACGTTTAACGATACCACCGTTGAAAACATCTTTTTAAACCTTGGCGAAACTTACCGATTAACGTCGCAATTAGCACCACTCAATATTGAAAAAATTGAAGTGTCTGGTTATAAAATTGTCCAACAATCGGGTGGTTCTAGCAGCACGTTTGGTGAAGATACCATCAACAACATGCCTAGCTTTAATCGTGACATTAAAGACATCGCACGTTTAAACCCACTTGCTAGTATTAATGGTAGCGGCGAGCTAACCTTTGCCGGTAGCAACCCACGTACAAATGGTTTAACTGTAGATGGTATTGGCCAAAATGACGACTTTGGTTTAAGTTACGGCGGCTACCCTACTTCGCAGCCCCCTGTAGCCCTTGATGCGATTGAGCAGATCTCTGTTGATGTTTCTCCATTTTCAGCCTCTAAAGGCAACTTTGGTGGTGGTACTATTAACGCGGTAACTAAGTCAGGTACTAACGAACTTAAGTTTTCTGGTTTTTACGAAACATCAACACCAGATATTGCTGGCGATGTAGACAGCATATCTCAAGTGTTTGCTGATAACCGCCCTGTTTTAGATGACGATGGTCACCGCACATACATTGTTGAACAAGTAGAACCTAACCAAACTGAAAAACGCTACGGTTTTAATGTTGGCGGCCCACTTATAGACGATACCTTATTTTACTTTGTTAACTACAATAAATGGTCAAGCGAACTAGATTTAGATTATGGTTTTGAAGGTTCAGGCGCAACCAACGAATACGATGTGAGTGAAGAAAGCTATAACCGTTTCCTTAATATTCTAAATAACGAATACGGCTTAACAGACTCTCTTGGAGGCGACCCTAAAGACACCAACGAAACATTACTTGTAAAATTAAGCTGGAACATTGCTGATGATCATCGCTTAGATTTTACCTATCAGTGGCAAGATGACAAAGATGAAACAAACTTTGGTACTGGTGGCACATCAGTTCAGTTTGCATCAAGTCGTTATACCTACGCAACCAAGTTTAATAACTTTGCTACTAAGCTATATTCAGATTGGAACGAAGACTTTTCAACTGAAATCGGTATTGCATACAAAGATGTATCATCGAGAAGTTTAACAAATTCTGATATTGGTAGCGTTAAAGTTGAAGAATACTTCCGCGGACCTTCTTATAACTTTGGTACCGATGAGTTTCGCCATGCAAATAGCTCAGCAACAGAAAATTTAACACTTTCTCTTGATGCCACTTATTTAATGGACGAGCATGAAATTAACTTTGGTATGCAATATGAGTCGTTAAACTTATACAACCTTTTTGCAGCTAACTCACTCGGTTCATGGGAATTTGATAACTTTAATGGTTTCGAAAATCGTGAAGTAGGTAACTACAAAGGAAAGTACGATTTTAGCTACAGCAATGCCTTTACAAATAACCCTAATGACACCGCTTACGACGCAACCCGTAATCAATTAGCACTTTACATTGAAGATACTTTTTATGTTGGTGATGATTTAGAAGTAACAGCAGGTGTTCGTTATGAGCGTTTATCTTCTGATGATAAACCAACACTCAACGAAAACTTTTTAAACACCTATGGCTTTAGCAATCAAGAAAACCTCGATGGGTTAGATATTATTCTACCGCGTATTGGCTTTAAGTATTTCGCTACAGAAGCATTAACAGTTAACGGTGGTGTAGGTCGTTTCCAAGGTGGTATCCCTAACGTTTGGTACAATAACTCATTCCAAAACGATGGCATTACTTTTGTAGATGCACCTCAAAGTGCTATTAACGATTATTATGCTAATAATCAAGCTGATATCACTCAAGTACCAGATGCCATAAAAGGCTCTTTAGTTCAAGGTGCAGGTAGCACAAACTATGTTGACCCAAATTTTGAACTACCGTCAAGCATCCGTGCACAACTTGGTTTTGAGTACGACTTTGATTCTGAGTTATTAGGTGAAGGCTTTAAATGGCAAGCAGAAATTGCTTATCACAAAAAAGAAAACGAAGCTGTGTGGCATAACACCGCCATTAAACCTGTAGGTGTAGCGGCAGACGGCGAACGTATTATCTATGAAAGTATTTACAGCGGTGACTTAGCTGATAACTTTGATATCGCAATGACTAACTCAACTGATGATGGTCGTTCTGTTATTATTTCAACAGCACTTGCTAAAGAGTGGGAAAATGGCCTTTATATTTCAGCAAGCTATGCACATCAAGATGTAACAGAAGCGTCTTCAGGTTCTTCATCACGTGCACAAAGCAACTATCAGTACAATATCACTAAGAGCCGAAATGAAGACTTTGCTGCCCGTGGTGCATATGAAGTAGAGCATAGCTTTAAAGTTAATTTAGCGTATAACACTGAGTTCTTCAGTGGCTATGCCACAAGATTTAATGTGTATTTTGAACGTCGCTCTGGTCGTCCATTTAGCTATACTATGGGTATGTATCAAGATAGTGACTTAGGTGATACGCGTGACTTTTATTCAAGCTCAGCTTATTTAGCGTATATTCCAACTGGTGCAGATGATGCAAACGTAAACTGGGATGAATCAGGGCTATCATGGAGTGAACTTGAGACACTACTTAATAGAGCGGGTATTTCTGAGCGAGGTCAAATCTTAGGCCGTAACTCAGGCACGCAACCATGGGTTACCACTATGGATATTAGCGTTAAACAAGAGATCCCAGGTTTTGCAAAAGGTCATAGCGGTGAGGTTTACTTTATGATTGATAACTTTGCCAACTTATTAAACAGTGACTGGGGCGTAGAAAAGCGCTTAGGTTTCTCTGACCAAGCAGTTTACGACTTTGGCGGCTTAGACGATCAAGGTCGTTATATAATTGATAGCAGATTTAATGGCGCTGATGTTCGTAACTATAGCCAATATCAAACTAGCTCATCAGCTTGGCAAGCTAAAATCGGTGTTAGCTATAAGTTTTAACCTATAACTTGCACATCAAAAGCTCATAAAATTAAAAAAGCCATTACATGCATGTAATGGCTTTTTTTATGGAAAAAATAATTTTTCATCTGTTTGTCATAAAAACTACTTACTATCTGCACGGTAAAATATTGAAACATAGATAAAATGCTAAATTTCAAAAATAAAGTGTTTTATAATAAAAAAATTACAGTTGAATTTTATTTTTAACAAACAAATAAGGTACACTATGTAAATATTTTTGATTAAGTGTATT
>NZ_PNDI01000060.1:0-284 GCF_005887465.1 Pseudoalteromonas sp. S1610
CCTAATAAGTTAATATAACTAAAGTAGATACTAGAAGACTTTATTATCAGAATTCCAAATTTTAGTTAGTACGTAGCGATACGGACTGACACCAAATTTGCTTGGTGACAATAGCGTTTTGGACCCACCTGACCCCATGCCGAACTCAGTAGTGAAACGAAACAGCGCCGATGATAGTGTAGCATTTGTTATGTGAAAGTAGGACATTACCAAGATCCAATTAAAGAAACCCGTTACAGCAATGTAACGGGTTTTTTGTTGTTTGGGGTTTAGTAAATAGCCAA
>NZ_PNDI01000061.1:0-396 GCF_005887465.1 Pseudoalteromonas sp. S1610
CAAGGCATCTTCCCAAGCATTACTCCCCCGTCCGCCGCTCGTCAGCAAAGTAGAAAGCTACTCTCTGTTACCGCTCGACTTGCATGTGTTAGGCCTGCCGCCAGCGTTCAATCTGAGCCATGATCAAACTCTTCAATTAAAAAGTTTTATGTCTTTCGACAGCTCAATGAATTCTGAATTTATTTAATATCTTTCGATATTGAATTGACTGTGCTGCAATTCCTACCTAAGTAGTTATTGCTGTTGGTCACTCAGTTTCAATTGAGACTCTAAATTTGTTTGCCTCACTACCTAAGTAGCTTGGCTGTTAGAACTCAATCTGTACGAGTGCCCACACAGATGATTGCTTTATATTGTTAAAGAACGTTGCGATTAAAGCGTTAAACTTTATCTCGC
>NZ_PNDI01000062.1:0-29925 GCF_005887465.1 Pseudoalteromonas sp. S1610
GTTCGAGGTTCGAGGTTCGAGAAATGAAAAAACCTTGCGGTTAACATCGCAAGGTTTTTTTTATTTTTAAATGACCAACTTTACGCGGGGTAAACCCGCTGCTAGGTAATTTCAACTCGTAGCCCGTTGCTCGCAGCCCGTTAACTCTAACCTTCGTATTTTAAGCTAAATGTTCTCGGGCTAAATACTCTAACGATTGCATTTCTTGTAAGCGACTAATACAGCGTTTAAATTCAAAGTTTAAATTGCCTTGTGTATAGAGCTCGGTAATCGGTTTTTCTGCAGAGATAATTAACGTTACATTACGCTCATAAAATTCATCTACCAACGCAATAAAGCGCCTTGCTGCGTCATCATTATTTTGCCCTAGCTGTTTTACATTAGATAAAATCACCGTGTTATATAATCGGCTTATTTCCATGTAATCAACTTGGCTACGCGCGGTTTCACACAGTTCGCTAAATTCAAACATAACGATGCAGTCAGACACCTTGCGGGTTTTGATCATCCGCCCTTCTATTTCTATTGGGGTATCTAGTTTACCGACTTCTGGCGAGAGCTTGTCAAAATATTCGAATAGGTTTTTATCGGCTTGTTCATCAAGCGGGCTATGAAAAATTTCTGCTTGCTCAAGAGTACGTAATCGGTAATCAACGCCTGAATCTACATTAACTATTTCAGTATGCTTATTCACTAAGGCAATAGCCGGTAAAAAACGGGCACGCTGTAAACCATTGCGGTATAAGTCGTCAGGTATAATATTTGACGTGGCAACCAGTACAATACCGCGAGCGAATAATGCTTCCATTAAACCACCGAGCAACATAGCGTCGGTAATGTCTTGAACAAAAAATTCATCAAAACAAATTATGTCTGTTTCTGCTTTGAAAATATCGGCTACTGTTTCTAAAGGGTTGGCAGTGTTATTTAACTTTTTAAGTTCATCGTGCACGCGGTGCATAAAGCGGTGAAAATGCACTCGCATTTTTCTATCACCCGGTAACGCTTCATAAAAAGTATCAACAAGGTAAGTTTTACCACGGCCTACGCCACCCCAAAAGTATAAACCTTTAATAGGGGCTGGCTCTGCTTTATTAAAAAGCTTTGCAAAAAAACCTTTAGATTGTGGCTTTGCTTGTGTTAAATCGTCGTATAAACGCTGTAAATGACGAACTGCATTTTCTTGTGCTGCGTCATGTACAAAGTCATCGCGTTGAAGGTCTTGCTGGTATGTTTGCCAAGGAGTCATATCTATTTACAGTTAAAACACAGTTTAATTTGTAAAGCATATTAACACGCATCAATACTCAGGGTATATTAGACTTAGTAGCATTTTAATTTTTTAGTTATTTTCGCATAGAGGTGAATTTATGGGTACATTTACATGGGTAGGATTAGTGATAGTAGTTGCTATTGCTGCATTTTTCGTTGGTGCCTTTGTCACTAAAAAACAGTTTAAACAAGACGAGTTAGAGCAACAAGCAGAGCAAGCTAAGCATTCGCTTGAGCAGTATCGCCAAGATGTTGCCGACCATTTAGCGAATACTGGTAAGTTAGTAAACAAAATGAAAGAAAACTACGATCAGTTATTAAGTCACGTTGAAGAAACTAATCAACTGTTACTTGAAGACAGAAATAAAGCCCCTGCTGAACCGTTTTTCTCTAAAGAAACCACCGAACAGTTACAAGCGTCATTAAAAGAACGTAGTTCAGATCGCTCAAACGCCGATGCTCAACCAGCTGATTATGTGTCGGGTAAGTCAGGTTTATTTGCAGGTGATGAGAATACTTCTAAAGCATCTTGATGAACTTTTTTTTGACCCCATAGTCTTTAGATATAACAGCTTTGTTGTTTTATCTTACTGATATACTTTTTTGAGGCTGCTTATTGCAGCCTTTTGCTTTTTAAGTGGAGTAAACCCTGACTATGAAAATGAAATTATCACTTATCAGTGCTGCTATTTTATCTACTAGCTTATTATTAAGTCCAACCGCCTCGTTTGCTAAGTTGCCGGTTGCCGTTAATGGTCAACAATTACCAACACTTGCCCCTATGCTTGAGCAAATCACGCCAGGTGTAGTGAGTATTCAGGTTTCAGGCTCTAAAGAAGTGCGTCGACGTGGTGACCCACTAGATTTCTTTTTTGGCAACCCGCAGCCACGTAGCCAAAAGCGACAGTTTAGTGGTTTAGGCTCCGGAGTTATTATTGATGCCGACAAAGGCTATGTGGTAACTAACAACCATGTAGTTCAAGATGCCGAAAAAATGGTGGTTACCCTCGAAGATGGCCGCGAATATGATGCAACAAAAATTGGCAGCGATAAAGAGTCTGATATTGCGCTACTACAAATAGACGCAGATGAATTAACCTCTGTAAAACTTGCTAACTCAGATGACTTACGTGTCGGTGATTTTGCTGTAGCTATTGGTAACCCGTTTGGTTTAAGCCACACTGTTACCTCAGGTATTGTTAGCGCATTAGGTCGTAGTGGTTTAAATATTGAAGGTTACGAAGATTTCATTCAAACCGATGCCGCGATTAACCAAGGCAACTCAGGTGGCGCTTTAGTTAATTTAAACGGTGAGTTAATTGGTATTAATACCGCTATTTTAGGTGCATCGGGTGGTAATGTGGGGATTGGTTTTGCTATTCCATCAAATATGATGAAAAACCTTGTTGATCAAATTGTAGAACATGGTGAAGTACGCCGTGGCTCGCTAGGTATTTCAGGCCGCCCTCTTGATGCAGGCCTTGCCAAAGCACAGCAGCTTGATGTTAAACAAGGTGCTTACGTTATGCAGGTACTCGATGATACAGCTGCCAGCAAAGCCGGTATTAAAGCAGGCGATGTGATTATTAGCATTAATGGCAGTGAAATTAGTGGCTTCCATGAACTGCGAAGCAAAATAGCCACCTTAGGTGAAGGCCGTGAAGTGCAGCTAGGAATTTATCGTGACGGTAAAGTTAAAAACGTTGAAGTTACCCTAGATGGCGCATCAGGAATTACAGCTGCAGGTGAAGAATTACACCCAGCATTCCAAGGTGCAACACTAGAAAATGTGAAGAAAAACAAAATGAAAGGCATTGAGGTAACCTCGGTCGATCCTCGTTCACCATCAGCACGGGTTGGCCTTGAAGAAGGCGATGTTATTGTGCAAGTAAACCGTCAACGGGTAGAAAGCATTCGCGACATGAACCAAATTATCGACGATATTCAAGGTAATATTGTGTTAGGTGTTAAACGCGGACGCGAGTCTATCTTTGTATTAATTCAGTAATAATACAATAAAAGTAACAGCGGCACTTGCCGCTGTTATTTTTTTTGTGCCATCATAAAGGGATTGCTCACTAACAATAAGAATACCGTGCTAAAACTTCTAAAATTTGTACTTCCTCCTTTGTTTGCCGGTTTAGGCATAGCTTTTTTAGTGGTTTTTTTCAGCCCTAACATGCGTACCGCATTACTACCTAATGTTCCCCTGCCCAGTGCAATGACCGCCAGCCATTTGAGCTTTTCTGATGCGGTTAAACGCGCAGCACCATCGGTTGTTACTATTTTTTCAGAAAGCATTTCAAAAGAGCCACGCTACAAGCGCCAAAATACCGTGCAAGAGCTCGGTTCTGGCGTGATCATGTCACCCGATGGCTATATATTGACTAATTATCATGTGATCAATAATGCCGATCAAATACTGGTAATTCTTACCGATGGGAGACGTTTTTTTGATGTACAACTTATTGGCTTTGATACCATTACCGATTTAGCATTATTAAAAATAAATGCCAACCACCTCCCTGTTATTCCTGTTAATGACAACTACACCTCGAATGTAGGCGATTTGGTGTTAGCAATCGGGAATCCATTAAATTTAGGGCAAACAATTACTCAGGGGATCATTAGCGCCACTGGAAAGCAAAAAATTACCGACAGTCCTTACAATAATTTATTGCAAATGGATGCTGCCATTAACGTGGGTAATTCGGGGGGAGCGCTGGTAAATTCTAATGGCGACTTAGTAGGGATCACCTCAGCCCAATTTAAAACCCGTGAGAACTTGAACATTCAGGGAATATTTTTTGCTGTACCTTATACCCTTGCTAAAGAAGTTATGGGTAAACTTATTCGCCATGGTCGCGTTGTTCGTGGTTATTTGGGCTTTGAAGGCACTGCAGTAGATAGTACAGGCAAAGAGGTCAATGATAGCTTAACGCCTGTCGCAGGCATGCGTATTACCAATCTCGACCCTCTAGGTCCTGCATGGCAGGCGGGTATAGAAGAGCAAGACATTGTGATTAAAATTGCAGGGCTTTCAGTGGCTAATCCACAAAATGTATTAAAAAAGATAGGCAGTACCGAGCCAGGTAAAGAAATTGAGTTTGAGCTATACCGTAACGGTAAAATACAAAAAATAATGGTGAAAGTAGCCGAGCTCGAAACCAAGCTATAAAGCGCTTGTTTACCCTTTGGCATTAGGCATAAAAAAACGCGATATATAATCGCGTTTTTTATGCGTTAGAATAATAATTGTATTAATATAACTAATTGCTTTTGCGTTTGATGTTAGCACCTAACGCACTGAGTTTATCTTCAATACGCTGATAACCTCTATCTACATGATAAATACGATCAACAACCGTTTCACCTTGGGCCACAATCCCCGTTAAAATAAGGCTCGCTGATGCTCGTAAATCGGTTGCCATAACCTGCGCACCCGATAAGCTTTGTGTCTCACCACAAAAAGCCGTATTGCCTTCAAGGCGAATATTAGCGCCCATACGTTGTAACTCAGGCACATGCATAAACCGATTTTCAAAAATAGTTTCGGTAATGGTCGCACTGCCGTTAGCCACTACATTTAAAGCGGTAAATTGAGCTTGCATGTCGGTTGGAAAACCTGGGTGCGGCATAGTTTTAATATTAACCGCTTTAAGCTCTCGGCCTCGCATATCAAGATAAATACTATCCTCATGCACTTCTAGTAGCGCGTTGGTTGCACGCAGTTTTTCAATTACCGGCTCAAGTGAATGAAAGTCGGTCATTTTACACAGTACTTCGCCACCGGCCATCGCGGCGGCAACTAAGAAGGTACCGGTTTCAATACGATCCGGCAATATGCGGTGCTCACAACCTGATAAACGCTCAACCCCTTCAATCTCAATACGGCTAGAACCTGCACCAGTAATTTTAGCGCCCATTGCAATTAAGCAATTAGCTAAATCAATGATTTCGGGCTCGCGCGCTGCATTTTCTAAAACAGTTTTGCCATCTGCAAGCGTTGCCGCCATGAGTAAGTTTTCGGTAGCACCGACACTGATCATTTCCATGAAAATTTCAGCGCCTTTTAAGCGTCCATCTACTTTGGCATTAATATAACCATTTTCCACAGTTATTTGCGCGCCCATGCGCTCTAAACCTTGAATATGAATATCAACTGGGCGTGCACCAATAGCACAGCCACCCGGCAAAGATACTTGAGCCTTACCAAAACGAGCCACTAAAGGCCCAAGTGCGAGCACTGATGCGCGCATTTGCTTTACTAATTCATAAGGCGCTAACGTACTATTTACCGTTGCACCATCAATAATAAGTGAATCACCTTGCCACTGAACATCAGCGCCTAAGGTTTTTAATAAGGCTTCAGTAGTTATAATATCGCGAAGGCGCGGTACATTAGTAAAGGTACTCTTGCCCTCGGGTAATAAGGCTGCAAATAAAATAGGCAGTGCCGCATTTTTAGCGCCAGAAATAGTTACTTCACCAGCCAGCGAAGTGCCACCTTGAATTACAAATTGATCCATCTAAGGGGCCTTATTTATTGCGGTAAAATGAATTTTTGCTCACGTTTCCACTCAGTCGGAGTAAAAGCGCGGATAGAAACAGCATGAATGGTGCCATCTGAAATAGTATTCATTAATGGGCCATACACTAACTGTTGCTTTTTAACACGACTTAATCCGTCAAAGCATTCACCAACTGCAATTACTTCATAATGACTGCCATTGGCTTTTACATGTACTTCAGCTAACTGAAGTTCGTCGCGTAATAATGTTTCGACCTGACTCGTTTCCATAACTCTCACTCAAATAGGGTTGTAACCTGACCCAACTGCATAAGATTTTGCAGTTGTTCAGGTGGGTTTTGCAATTCAAGGCGAATACCTTGCTGCTTAAATTCTGTAAAAGAGTGAATTAACCAAGCTAAGCCGGCTGTGTCAACCCTTGTGACCTCAGTTAGGTCAAAATAAAGGGTTTTATGCTTAGTTTGTCGCTTAGTGTTCAGAAGCCGTTCATTGCCAATTGAGTTATGAGTCAATTCACCAGTAACTCGTAAATGCTGCTCATCAACTTGGCTGATTGCCAATTTACTCATTTGTATCGCTGCCTCTAAACTGAACCGGTAGCTTACTTTTTTGCTCTAATAGGCCGCTAACATGGTCAATACCTTGTTGGCGTAAAATACCCTGAAGTTCACTTTGTTTTGCATCAAGTAAACTAATACCTTCAGCAATCATGTCGTAAGCGCGCCACTCACCGCTTCGGTCTTCACGTACTTTAAAATCAATTTTTATATCAGGTTTACCCGCTTCAACAATTTTGGTTTTTACCACCACCACGTCTTTACCTTTAAACGGTTGCTCGGCAGCAAATTCAACTTGTTGATTAGTGTATTGGGTAAATACACCGGCATAGGTGGCAACTAAATACTCTCTAAACGCACCAATAAAACGCTGAATATCTTCAATTGCTTTTGCTTTTTCTGCCTTGTCGGTAATTGCGCGTACCTTAGAAACTTCGCTACCTAACACTCTTAGTGCTGCATATTTGTAGTCGATGTACGGCATTAACTCTTCTTCAACAATAACACGTAAATGTTCTTTATCTTTTACTATTAATGGTTGATCTTGAGTAATTCGTGCAAAGGTATTGTCAGCAACTTGACGTACCATTTTATTAGGATCAGTTAATTTTACTTCTGCTGCTTGCACGCTTTGTAATAGCATTAAACTTACCAGCGCAATACTTACTAAAAATGTTTTCAACATAATAATTACTCACTACCTTGGTTGAATAAGAACTGGCCAATTAATTCTTCAAGTACCAATGCCGATTTGGTATCAGTAATTGAATCGCCACTTGCTAATGCTTTGCTTTGCACCCCAAATAAATCATCAATAGCTTGGTCTTGTGCACTGTTTGCAACATCTTCGCCTAAACAACGTTGTTTAGCTGAATCTGAAGCGATCACAGGGTTAATACCTAAATATTGCTCACCTAAAATACCCGAGGTTAAAATTGAGATAGAGCTGGTATCTGAAAAACGACATAAATACTGCGCATCAATACTCATGTTCACCACAGGTAAAAACTCTTGCGGGTGTACATAAATTGACTCGACACGACCAATAACAACTCCCCCTACTTTAATAGGCGCGCGAGTTTTTAATGAGCCTATATTTTCAAACTTGGCGTTTAATGTGTAGGTTTCACCTGAGCCGCTAATACCTGAATTGGCCACTTTAAGCGCTAGCATTGAAAATGCCAAGATACCCAGTGCGACAAAAAAACCAACTAAAATTTCTAATTTCCGTGAATTCATTATTTAATACCCTATTAGCTAGTAAACATTACCGCTGTCAAAATAAAGTCAAAACCTAATACCGCCAGTGATGAATGCACCACTGTTTCTGTTGTTGCCTTGCTGATCCCTTCTGATGTAGGAACACAGTCATACCCTTTATAAAGCGCAATCCAAGTCACAACAATCGCAAATACGATACTTTTAATTAAACCGTTTAGTATATCTTTTTCAAACGACACCTGAGCTTGCATTATTGACCAAAAGCTTCCGGTATCAACGCCTAGCCAATCAACACCGACTAAGTGAGCACCAATAATAGCGACCGCTGAAAAAATTAACGCCAATAACGGCATACTAATCAAGCCAGCCCAAAATCGCGGCGCAATAATACGCCTAAGCGGGTCAATAGCCATCATCTCTAGCGACGATAACTGCTCGGTGGCTTTCATTAAGCCGATTTCAGCGGTTAACGCACTGCCTGCTCTGCCTGCAAATAATAACGCAGTAACTACCGGTCCAAGCTCACGTAACAAGCTAAGCGCTACTAACGGGCCTAGGCTATCTTCTGCACCATAATCAACTAAAACGGTATAACCTTGCAGCGCTAAAACCATGCCGATAAATAATCCTGACACCACAATAATCAACAACGATTGTGAACCAACCATGTAGAGTTGGCGCACCAGCAGAGGCGTACCTTTTTTTAAATTGGGTAAATGCCATAATGCACTTGCCAACATTTGTGTTGAACGCCCGAGTGCTGCAAATCGACCCAGCGTTTTATGACCTATTTTTTGTAGTAAATCCAACATTACTGCGACTCTCCTAACAGTTCATCTGCATAGGTTTGTGCTGGATAATGAAATGGTACAGGCCCATCTGATAATCCTTTTAAAAATTGTTGCACAAGTGGTGATTCGTGCTGACGCATTTCATCTGGCGTGCCGCTACCAATCACACCTTGATCGGCAATAATAATAACGTGGTCGGCAATGCTCATTACTTCACTCACATCGTGCGTAACAATTAAAGAAGATAAACCAAGTACTTCATTTAATGACTTAATCAGCTTAACCAACACTCCCATTGAAATGGGATCTTGTCCTGCAAAAGGCTCATCATACATAATTAGCTCAGGATCAAGCGCTATAGAGCGAGCCAAGGCTGCGCGACGTGCCATACCACCAGATAACTCTGAAGGCATTAAATCTTTAGCACCACGTAAGCCAACTGCTTGTAGTTTCATTAAAACCACTAAACGGATTAAGTCTTCACTGAGTTGTGTATGCTCGCGGATAGGAAATGCGATATTGTCGAATACCGACATATCGGTAAATAAAGCACCGCTTTGAAATAACATACTCATACGTTTACGTGCCGCGTAGAGCTCTTTACGGGACATGGCGACTATGCTGTCTTTTTTAAATAAAATATCACCGGAGTCGGGTTTGAGCTGGCCACCAATTAAGCGCAGCATCGTGGTTTTGCCAATTCCGCTTGGCCCCATAATGGCAGTAATTTTACCTTCTGGGACATCAAAGCTCATATTTTTGTATATGACCCTATCGCCTCTAGAAAAGGTAACATCCTTGACTTCTACTATTGATTGCGACAAGTCGCTCTCCATAACAATATTCTCTCATATTTCTATTTTAAGGGTTTTTTGGTCAAGATGGAAAAAACAATTCGTAAGATTTTGTAATAGCCACGCAAAAACAGCTATAAGACTGCGACAAATTGACTTAACCGATGCTTAAACAAGCAAGTTAACCCATTAAATAATTATTTTAATAACCGCCTAATGTATTACAGCTTACTCTTTTACTTATACTTTTATGGTGGCTTTTGTTACTATTCGCGCTATCTGAATTTACACTAACTGGCTTATCACAATGGTTACCTCGTTTGTCATTTTAATTCTCGGTTTTGCGGCTCTCGTATGGAGTGCGGACAGGTTTGTTTATGGTGCGGCGGCACTGGCTAAAAACTTTGGCGTACCAACATTAATTGTAGGTTTAACCGTGGTAGCTATGGGCTCATCGGCCCCTGAAATGATGGTATCCGCTTCGGCTGCTTTGGCAAATAAAACCGATACAGCCGTAGGTAATGCAGTTGGTTCAAACATCACTAACATATTATTAGTATTAGGTATTACAGCGCTTTTAAGACCGCTTTCAGTCTCTTCAAGTACATTAAAACGAGAAATTCCACTGGTATTATTAGTGTCTATCGCTACTTGGTATATTTTTTCAGATAACTACTTTTCGTTTTTTGAAGGCGCAGCCTTACTCTTTGGTTTTGTTGTTTTTATTGGTGGACTTATTTTTGTATCACTGCGAGCAAAAAACCAAGACGACCCCTTTGTTAGCGAAGCCTGTGATGAAGTACCTGATAATGTCCCAACCAAAAAAGCCGTTTTTTGGTTAGTCGTCGGAATGATTTTACTTCCTGTTAGCTCACACTTTTTAGTTGGCTCAGCCGTTGATATTGCAAAATATTTTGGCTTAAGTGACTTAGTAATTGGTTTAACCATAATAGCCATAGGCACCAGCCTACCTGAACTTGCTGCTTCCATTGCGGGTGTTCTTAAAAATGAAGATGATCTAGCACTGGGTAACATTGTTGGCTCAAATATTTTTAATATTCTCGCGGTGTTACCGCTGGCAGGATTAATTAACCCATCAGTTATTGACGCATCAGTAGCTAACCGTGATGTTTTAATTATGATCGGTGCAACCTTGGCACTTATTGCTATGTCATTGAACTTTAGAGGTCAAAGACGTATCAATAGACTAGAAGGTGGCGTACTCATCGTCGCATTTATGATTTACCAAGGTTATATTTTTAGTCAAGTAGGGTGATCCATGGCAACGCTAAATTTTATTCAACAAGGCTTGCGCGTCCTTGATATAGAACGTCAAGCACTCAGCGATATCGCACAATACGTTAATGAAAGCTTTGATCAAGCGTGCCAATTAATGTACGACTGCTCAGGCCGTATTATTGTTATTGGTATGGGTAAGTCGGGCCATATCGGTAATAAAATAGCAGCCACTTTAGCGAGTACTGGTAGCCCCGCATTTTTTGTACATCCTGGTGAAGCGAGTCATGGCGATTTAGGTATGATTACATCAAATGATGTGGTTATGCTTATATCTAACTCTGGCGAAACCAGTGAAGTGCTTAATATTATTCCGGTATTAAAACGCATTGGCGCAAAAATGATTGCTATGACAGGCAACGAAACGTCAACCATGGCAACATTGGCAAATGTGCATGTGTGTATTAAAGTTGAACAAGAAGCCTGCTCATTAGGCTTAGCGCCAACAGCAAGTACCACAGCAACACTCGCTATGGGCGATGCTATGGCGGTAGCATTATTAGAAGCCCGTGGTTTTACCGCTGATGATTTTGCACTGTCGCATCCAGGTGGCAGTTTAGGCAAACGCTTACTCTTAACCTTAAAAGATGTAATGCACAGCGGTATTCACACGCCTATTATTAATGAAACGCAAACCATTAAAGACGCCTTAATTGAAATGTCAGCCAAAGGGCTTGGCATGACCGCTATTATAAATAGTAATCAGCAATTATCGGGGTTGTTTACCGATGGTGATTTACGCCGTATTTTAGAGCAACGTATTGATATACACAGCACAGAAATTAATGTTGTGATGACAAAGTCATGTACAACAGCCACACAAGACATGCTCGCGGCTGAAGCACTGAACATTATGGAACAAAAACGTATTAATGGTTTAATTGTGATTAATAAGCATAATCACCCTATTGGCGCACTAAATATGCAAGACTTACTAAAAGCGGGAGTGCTATAAATGCAGTTTGAAGATCTTTATCAGCCGTTAAGTGATGATGCAAAAGTGCGCGCAAAAAAAATAAAATTATTAATTTGCGATATTGATGGTGTATTTTCTGATGGACGTATTTATCTTGGCAACCAAGGTGAAGAGCTCAAAGCATTTAATACCAAAGACGGGTTTGGCATTAAAGCCCTTATTAATAGTGGTTTTGAAGTTGCTGTGATCACAGGTCGTCACTCAAAAATAGTTCAACAACGTATGAGCAATTTAACCGTACAGCATATATACCAAGGCCAAGAAAACAAACTCATTGCCTATCAAGAATTAAAACAAAAATTAGCGCTAAGCGATGAGCAAATAGCTTACATTGGTGACGATGGCCCTGACATGCCAGTGATGGAAAAAGTCGGGTTTGCAGTAGCCGTAAACGACGCCCACCCACTGATAAAACGTTTATCGCATTATGTCACTCAGCTGCCAGGCGGCTTTGGTGCAGTAAGAGAGTTAACAGATTTACTGATGCTTGAAAACAATAAGCCACTTACTAGCCAAGGAACCAGTTCATGAATGTAGCTCGCATTATACTGAGCACCTTATTCATAAGCTGTATGGTTTGGCTTTGGTATCCTTATTTTTCTCAGGTAGATATTATTGCGGATGAACAAGCTCAAACTATTGCTAAGCCTGATTACACTGCGATTGAGCTAAAACAAACCGCTTATAATGAGCAAGGTAAAATAAGCCACAAAGTAACTGCGGTAAAAATGGAGTTATACCAACAACTTGGTTTTACCTTTTTTGAAAAACCTATATTTACTTTATACAACGAGCAGCAAACATGGCGTATTAACGCTGATGAGGCCACCCTCTACGACGATCGTCAACTCGTATTAGAGGGCAATGTAAAAGCGCTAAATTTAGCCGATAACGCCATGATCGATACGATCACAGCCGATAGCATCAATGTAGATATAAAACTACTCACTATGCAGTCAGAGCAGCCTGTCGTTATTACAGGACCTAATTTAAAAATCACAGGTAAAGGCCTTGAGGCCGATTTAAAAACCGAAGTGATTAAACTTATTAACCATACGCGAACCCTATATTATGACCAATAACCTATTTAAAATTCTAATTGTTCCTTCATTATTGATTGCATTTCATAGCCATGCAGAGGAAACCACTGAAGCTCCTGCGGCTAATCAAATCTCAATTAGTGCTGACAGGCAGGAAGGTCAATTAAAAGAAAACGTGGGCATTTTTGAGAAAAATGTTGAAATTATTCATGGTAATCGCCGTATCACAGCTGACCGTTTAGAAGTGCATAAACGCGATGACTTAGGCGATAACAAGCAATTATTAATTGCCACAGGCAGCCCTGCATATTTTGAAGAAACACAAGCAGATGGCACCATCATGAGTGCCAGTGCGAATGAAGTGCGTTACGATGTTTCGCAACGTTTTTTAACCTTAATCGGCGATGCCAGTATTGCTCAAGCAGGTCAAAAAATAACTGCCAAAAGTATCACCTACGATATAGAGCAGCAGTTAATTAGCGCAGAAAAAGACGAAAACTCAACAGACCGTGTACACACTATTTTAGTGCCTGTTGAAAACAAAAAAGAAGACGATAAAGGCCAACCATGAGCACATTAAAAGCAGAGCTACTAGCAAAAAGCTATAAAGGCCGTGAAGTGGTGAAAAACGTTGGTCTAGAAGTTGAAGCAGGCAGCATTGTCGGCTTACTTGGCCCCAATGGCGCAGGTAAAACCACGACCTTTTACATGATTGTAGGCCTTGTACCGAGCGATAAAGGTAAAATATCAATCGATGATCAAGATATCACTTTATTACCAATGCACAGCCGAGCTCGCCTAGGGATAGGATATTTACCACAAGAATCATCTATTTTTAGAAAGCTGACGGTTTATCAAAACTTAATGGCTATATTAGAAACACGTAAAGGGCTCAATAAGCAACAACGTGAAGATACCTTAAATAATTTACTTGATGAATTTAGTATTCAGCATATTCGTGACAGCCAAGGTATGGCTCTGTCAGGTGGTGAGCGTCGCCGTGTTGAAATTGCGCGAGCATTAGCAGCAAATCCTAAATTTATACTACTAGACGAACCCTTTGCAGGGGTTGATCCTATCTCTGTATTAGATATTAAAAAGATTATAGAGCACCTTAAAAACCGAGGAATTGGCGTATTGATCACAGATCACAACGTCCGCGAAACACTTGATGTTTGTGAAAAAGCCTACATAGTTTCTCATGGGGAGTTAATTGCATCAGGCACTCCAGAATATGTATTAAACGATAAAACAGTACGCGATGTTTATTTGGGCGAGCAGTTCAAGCTCTAATATGTGTGTTATTCCACTAAGCATCTGCTAAGATTAATCATACTAATTTAAAAGGATTGTTAGAGATAAATGAGGCAATCATTACAGCTGCGCATGGGCCAGCAACTTACAATGACTCCACAGTTGCAACAAGCAATTCGCTTATTGCAGCTCAGTACATTGGATCTCCAGCAAGAAATTCAAGAAGCACTCGATAGTAATCCCTTACTTGAAGTTGAAGAGCAAGATTACAGTGAAGATGCTGCGGGTAAAAACGAACAAAAAGCCGATACCGATGAATCAATGCTAAGTGCTTCAGCTGACGAAAAACCTAGCGAATATGAGCAAGATAGCGGCGAAGCCATGACCAAAGACACCATTAGCGATGATATGGCAATGGATGTTACATGGGATGAATACATGAGCGCAGCACCGGCCTCTTCCTCGGGACCAATGCCTGAAGATGAATCAATTTATCAAGGCTCTTCAACTGAAACACTGCATGAATATTTAATGTGGCAATTGCAACTGACGCCATTTAGCCCAACAGATGAAGCCATCGCGATTGCAATCGTAGAAGCTGTGGACGATTCAGGTATTTTAACCCTTAGCTGTGAAGAAATATTAGAAAGTTTTAATCAAGAAAACGACATAGAAGATGAAGTTGAACTTGATGAAATAGAAGCCGTTTTAAAGCGTATTCAGTTATTTGATCCGGTAGGAATAGCCGCGCGTAGTTTACAAGAGTGTTTGTGTATTCAACTAAATCAGTTTGACCAAGACACGCCTTTTTTAAACGAAACAAAAATGATCTTAACCGATCACATTGACTTACTGGCTGCGCGTGATTATCGCACGTTAATGAAAAAAACTAAGCTCAAAGAAGATGAGCTTAAAGAAGTCATGACGTTAATTCACACGCTTAGCCCAAAACCCGCTGACACTATTGTTAGAGAAGAGTCTGAGTACGTTATTCCTGATGTGTCGGTTAAAAAAGTGAAAGGCCGTTGGGTGGTTGAACTAAACCCAGATAGCATGCCTAAAATTAGGGTAAACAGCCAATATGCAGCTATGTCGCGTACGGTTAAATCAAGCGGCGATAGCCAGTTTATTCGCTCACACTTACAAGAAGCTAAATGGTTTATAAAAAGCTTAGAAAGTAGAAACGACACACTGCTTAAAGTAACTAACTGTATTGTGCAGCAACAACAGGCCTTTTTTGAACATGGTCCTGAGGCGATGAAGCCTATGGTTCTTAATGACGTGGCCGAAATGGTAGAAATGCACGAATCGACTATTTCACGTGTTACTACGCAAAAATACATGCACACACCACGCGGTATTTTTGAGCTTAAATATTTCTTTTCAAGCCATGTAAGCACTGAAAATGGTGGCGAATGTTCATCTACAGCAATACGCGCATTAATTAAAAAATTAATCGCTGCAGAAAACTCAGCTAAACCATTGAGTGATAGTAAAATTGCAGATATATTGGCTGAGCAAGGAATTAAAGTAGCAAGGAGAACTATTGCAAAGTATCGCGAATCTCTAGCTATTCCCCCGTCAAATCAACGTAAAAGTTTGATTTAAGGCGTACAACAAAGAGGAAAATGTTTATGCAACTGAATTTAACTGGTCGCCATGTAGATATTACCGACTCGCTTAGAGACTACGTAAATAGTAAATTTTCGAAGTTACAGAGGCACACTGATCACATAACGAATGTGCACGTTATTCTCGATGTAGAAAAACTAAACCAAAAAGCCGAAGCAACCGTTCATGTTAGTGGCGCTGAGATTTTTGCTTCCACTGAACATCAAGATATGTATGCTGCTATAGACTCGCTGATTGACAAGCTAGATCGTCAAGTAATTAAACACAAAGAGAAACTTGCTCGACACTAACACTATGAAACTAAGCTCACTTATCTGTCAGGACTGCAGTAAAGCTGCGGTCCTTTTTAATAGTAAAAAAAGAATTTTAGAATTTATCAGTGAATTGGCTCACAATAAACTGCCCTATTTAACACAACAAGATATTCTTAACGCGTTAACCGCCAGAGAAAAACTAGGGAGTACAGGTATAGGTCGAGGAATTGCAATTCCTCATGGTCGTATGAGTGGTGTACAAGAGCCTCTTGCACTTATATTAGTGAGCGAAACGGCTATTAATTTTGATGCGATAGATAACAGACCGGTCGACATTTTTGTTGCCTTAATTGTACCTGATGGTGACAATAAGCAGCATTTAAAAACCTTAGCCACGATAGCAGAAAAGCTCAACGATAAAGAATTTTGTAAGCAATTACGAGCGGCAAAATCCGACAATGAGCTGTATCAAGTAATTGTAAGTCAACCGTAGTAACAATTAAGGGTGATAAATGGAATTAATAATTATAAGTGGTCGCTCAGGTTCTGGTAAATCTGTTGCGCTGCGTGTTGTTGAGGATTTAGGTTATTATTGTGTAGATAATATTCCTTTAAATTTATTGCCATCTCTTGTTCGTAGTGTTTCCGACAGCTACAACAAAATAGCCGTAAGTGTTGATGTGCGTAATTTACCTAAAGAGCAGCAACAGTTTAATGAAATCATTGAATATTTACCTGGTTTCACTAAGCCAACGGTGTTTTATTTAGACAGTGACGATCAAACCTTAATTAAACGTTTTTCAGAAACACGGCGTCTTCATCCTCTTTCGATTGATTCACTGCCACTTGATTTAGCAATAAAAAAAGAAAAACAACTCCTTGATGTACTCATTAACCGTGCCGATTATATGATTGATACTACGGATTTAAGTGTGCATCAGCTGGCTGAATCTATTCGTGAAAAAATACTCGGTAAAAAAGACAAACAACTGATCATTACCTTTGAGTCATTTGGTTTTAAGCACGGTATACCCAAAGAAGCAGATTATGTATTTGACGCTCGCTTTTTACCAAACCCGCATTGGGAGCCTGAACTTAAGCCACTCACAGGGTTAGATCAACCAGTAAAAGACTACCTAGCCAGCCACAGCATAGTACAAAAATTTACATGGCAAATTCAAACATTCGTGCAAACATGGCTGCCTCATTTAGAAAGAAATAACCGCAGCTATTTGACCATAGCTATAGGCTGTACCGGAGGGCAACACCGCTCAGTTTATTTAGCGCAAACTATAGGTGAAAGCTTTGCAATGAGTCATCCTAATGTAAAAATTCGCCATCGAGAACAAGAATAAAGCTTGAGAGAATATTAATGCGGTTAGAAAACACATTTTTAATAAAAAACAAGTTAGGCCTGCATGCCAGAGCGGCCACTGTACTGGCACAGCTTTCTGTGCAATTTGATGCCTCAATCACGTTATTTCAAGACGATAAACAAGCCGCTGGCGACAGTGTATTAGCACTTATGTTACTCGAAAGCAGTCAAGGCAAAGAAGTTAAGGTAGTATGTGAAGGCCCTGACGCAGAGCCTGCACTTAATGCAATTGGTGAGCTTATTGACCAACGATTTAATGAGCAAGAGTAATCCTGCTTATAAGCTAAGGTTAATAGTGGTTGAGGTAGTTTACTGATATAAAGTAAGATAAAGCGATACCCCATCATCGTGTAATAAAATTTAATTAAGGACGCCAATGCCTGAAGCTTTAGAACAAGATATTCCACTACAACAACTAAAACAGGTGACTAAGTCACTAAATAGTGGTCAATTTGTTCAAGTTAGGCGCATGCTAGCAAAAACGGCACCTTGTGATACCGCACTTCTTTTAGAATCATCTCCCCATAAAATTCGTCGTATGCTCTGGCAACTGGTTGATCCTGATGTACAGGGTGATGTACTTGAAGAGCTCTCTGAAGACGTACGTTTGGGCATTATTGCGCAAATGGCACCTGAGCACATTGCTGCTGCAACAGAAGACATGGGCCATGATGATTTAGGGGAAGTACTACGTAGCCTACCAGACACCGTATATAAAGACGTTGTTAGCGCTATGGATATTCAAGATAGAGAGCGTGCAACACAAGCTCTATCTTACCAAGAGCGCTCTGCTGGCGCCTTGATGAATATCGATACCGTAACTATTCGCCCTGATGTAACTCTAGATGTTGTACTACGTTATATTCGCTTACGCGGTGAACTGCCAGAGGGCACCGATGACTTATACGTTGTAGATAAACATAACTGTTTTTTAGGCGCCTTATCGCTAAGCACTTTATTAACTAATCCCCCTGAAAAAATTGTTCAGGATTTAATGGATGAAGAGTGTGAATCAATTCCTATTTCAATGGATGAAAGCGAAGTAGCGCAACTATTTGAACGGCATAACTGGATATCGGCACCAGTTGTCGATGACAACGCGCATTTGCTTGGTCGTATTACTATTGATGATATCGTTGATGTTATCCGTGAAGATGCAGAGCATAGCTTATTAAGCTTAGCGGGTCTTGATGATGAAGAAGATACCTTTGCGCCGGTCTTAAAAAGCTCTAAAAAGCGCTCAATTTGGCTAGGTGTAAACTTACTAACTGCATTGCTGGCTGCAATTGTGGCGAGCTTTTTCGAAAACACCTTAGCTATATTACCAATTCTTGCTGTGCTCAATGGCATTGTCCCGTCAATGGGTGGGGTTGCAGGCAGCCAAACCTTAACTTTGGTTATTCGCGGTATCGCGGTGGGTCATATCAACCAAACTAACCAACGTTTTTTATTATTAAAAGAACTCGCTATCGGCGCGATTAACGGTATGGTTTGGTCTATCCTAATTGCCGGTGTCGTTGCGCTTTGGCAATGGGATTTCAAACTCGGTGGTGTTTTAGCGTTTGCTATGTTTATGAATTTAGTTGCAGCAGGTATTGCGGGTGCTAGTATCCCACTATTGCTTAAAAAAATGAAAATAGATCCAGCACTGGCAGGCAGTGTGGTACTAACCACAGTAACTGATATTGTTGGTATATTTGCCTTTTTAGGCACTGCAACTTGGTTATTGATTTAGGCTCTAATCTTTTTATAAACAAAAACACCGCGTCAATACGCGGTGTTTTTGTTTAAGCCGATAATTACTTTACCTTGCGCGCTGGCGATTACCGCCCACCTTAGGTTTAGTGTTGGCTTTTTTAAACTGACTAAAGCCAGTATGACGAGTAAGCGCAGGGCGACCGTCCTTGTTACCTTTACCGCCTTTGGCTTGCCTTTCATCTCTGCCTTCTTCTGGCACTAAACAATTTGGACCTTTACCAATGAGTTTAGCTTTGCCCATGTTACGAAGGGCTTCACGGATCATTGGCCAACCAGCAGGATCATGGTAACGTAAAATTGCTTTATGCAAACGACGCTGGCGTGCGCCCTTTGGCACCGCAACTTGCTCAGTATTATTTTTAATATTGCGTAGCGAGTTCATTTCAGTATGATAAATGGTGGTCGCATTAGCCATCGGTGACGGATAAAAGTTTTGCACCTGATCAAGCTTAAAGTCATTCGATTTCAGCCACAAAGCCATATTAACCATGTCTTCGTCTTTAGTCCCTGGGTGAGCAGAAATAAAGTATGGAATTAAATACTGCTTTTTACCCGCTTCTTTAGAGTACTTATCAAATAGCGCTTTAAATTCATCGTAAGCCCCCATACCCGGCTTCATCATTTTAGATAATGGGCCATCTTCAGTGTGCTCTGGTGCTATTTTTAAATATCCACCAACATGATGAGTTACTAGCTCTTTAACGTAACGAGGATCACGTACAGCAAGGTCATAACGCACGCCTGAAGCAATTAAGATCTTTTTGATCCCTTTAACCTCACGCGCCTTTTTATATAAATCGATAGTCGGGGTATGGTCAGTATCCATATGCTTACAAATATCAGGATACACACACGACAAGCGGCGACAGGTACTCTCTGCTTTTTTACTGGTACAACGCAGTTTGTACATATTTGCGGTTGGTCCGCCTAAATCAGAAATAACCCCAGTAAAGCCTGGCACTTTATCTCTAATTTGCTCAATCTCTTCAATAATTGATTCTTGAGATCGGCTTTGTATTATTCGCCCTTCATGCTCGGTAATAGAACAAAACGAACAGCCGCCAAAACAGCCGCGCATTATATTTACCGACGTTTTAATCATATCGTAAGCAGGAATTTTATTGTCGCCATAACTTGGGTGCGGAATACGCTGATACGGTAAACCAAACACATCATCCATTTCTTGGGTTTCAAGTGGATAAGCTGGCGGATTCACCCAAATAGAGCGATCGCCATGACGCTGAAACAACGCTCTTGCACAACCAGGGTTGGTTTCTTGGTGCAAAATACGCGATGCATGAGCATACAATGGTTTATTAACACTGACCTGCTCAAAAGCGGGTAACTTAACGTAAGTTTTTTCCCATGGCTTAGGGCGCGCAGGCTGAATGGTAATTGGTTTTGCAGCTTCGGCCTTTAAATCAATACCCGCTTGCTTAAATTCTGATTTAGCACAACCCACATCATCCGCACCATAAGGATTAGGAATAGGGTCTATTTTACCAATTTTATCAATGGCTGTTGAATCACTGCCACGCCAACCGGGTAAAGGCTCTTTACGAATAACCGCCGTGCCTCTCACATCTTGTATAGTATCCATGGTTTCACCCGCAGCGATACGATGCGCTACTTCAACTAACGGGCGTTCGGCATTACCATAAATTAAAATATCGCCTTTAGCGTCAAATAATACGCTACGACGTACTTTTTCTTGCCAATAGTCGTAATGAGCAATACGACGCAAGCTGGCTTCAATGCCACCTAATACGAGCGGCACATCTTTATAGGCTTCACGACAACGTTGCGAGTATATTATCACGGCACGGTCAGGGCGTTTACCACCAACATTTCCTGGGGTATAAGCATCATCGTGGCGCATTCGTTTTTCAGCGGTGTAACGATTGATCATCGAATCCATGTTACCGGCTGTAATACCAAAAAATAAGTTAGGCTTACCCAATGCCATAAAGGCATCTTTAGAGTTCCAATCAGGCTGAGCAATAATGCCCACTCTAAACCCCTGCGCTTCAAGCACACGACCAATTACGGCCATCCCAAAACTAGGATGGTCTACATAAGCATCACCGCTAATAATAATAATATCGCAGCTATCCCAGCCAAGCGCGTCCATTTCTTCGCGTGTTGTTGGTAAAAATGGGGCTGTGCCATAACACTCAGCCCAATACTTAGGGTATGAGAATAAGCCGCGATCAGCTTTTAATGTGCTCATAAAATTGGCCGTTCAATAACAAAAGGCGCGAATTATACCCTATCGACATCCACGTTGATATAGCACAAAATGAAAGCACTGATTAAAAATTGTTTACCTTTATCGCATTACTAAAACAGACAAATCATCTAAGCTGATTACTGCTAATGTCTGCTTTTAGATTTATTTAAAGTAGATAAACTAGATAAAAATGATCGACTCTAGGCTAAACTATTAAATAAGCTGTGATTATTAATAATTCATAGACGCTGTAATATTAAAACCAATGAGGCATACCTATTAAACTACTTAAACAATTAATGCAGTTTTCAGCCATCTTACTGTTGGCGTTTGTTGTTGTGGGATTACTTTTACCACAAAACTATCACGTGCAAAAAAGCATTAAAATAAATGCCCGCCCTCCTGTTATAAAGTCATTAGTGGAAGATTTTACGCAGTGGTACAAATGGTCGCCGTGGCAGCAAATAGATCCCAATATTGAATTTAGTATTGGTGAACCTAGTGCTGGTGCGGGAGCCTATCAATCTTGGCAAGGAAAGTGGGGGCAAGGCGAAATGACAATCACTTCATTAAGCGCCAATGAAGTTGTATTTAATGTATTATTTAATCAAGAACATATTATTACTAGCCGATTACTATTTAGCCCACATGCAAAAACTGTAACCTGGCACATAGAAGGACAAGCAACTGTGCCGCTTATATCTGGCTATGTTGCTATATTTGCTGAAAATATATTAAGCAATATAGTCACCCTAGGGCTAAATAACTTAAAGACGGTAGCCCAACTCAGTGATGCACAAGCAATAATGGAAAGCCATGACAGTCAAAACCGCACAAGCCAGAATTAAACTTGCCAATATTATTGAGTCACTGTTAGGTTACTCGGTCACAAAAGTGAGTAATACGCCTGCAGCTGATGAAAAAACCTATAATACGCAGGGAAAAGCAAAGTCTCTTTACCGTATTAATAGCGAGCATTCAGTGTTAGCTCGAGCACAAAAAAGACAAGATCTACTGCTAATAAAACAACAACAAAATATCGAGACTATTTTAGCCTTGGCAATGGAGTTTTGTCCTGATGTAGCCTGCGCTAAACAGCCTGATGCCGATTGGGTAGAGCACTTTATTGCTTTGTGTGAAGATACCTCAAATCAATCAATGCAAACATTATGGGCAAAAATTTTTACTGGCGAAACCATTAGCCCAGGTACCTTTTCTATAAAAAGCTTACAAACCCTCAAACATATGACCCAGCGCGAAGCGGATTCATTAAGAAAGTGTGTGTCTATTTCAGGATATAACGAAAAGGATAGTAGTCACCTAATATTTTTAGGTTATTACAAAAAGCCCTCGTTATTTGATTTATTAGGCAAGGGAAATAAAGTGTCATTAAGCATAGGTAAAAGCGGTGTGAGCTTTCCTGATGTATTGACCTTAATGGACTTAAACTTGCTTTATCGTAAAGAAATTGAATCCGCTGCATTAAAAGCAGGACAAGAGATCACCCTCTCCTTTTTAACTCAAAAACTAACTTTAAAAGCAAAAAGTAACGACTTAGTACTAAGCTATTATAAGTTTACCCAAACTGGTGATGAACTGTTTAGACTAATGAATTACCCAATAAATAAAGTGTACAAACAGTTAATTGGTGCAGCATTTGAAGGGGAATTTGAATTAGTGTGGCACACTTCAAAATAACTAAAAAAAGCCACACAAGGTGGCTTTTCATTAAACTAATCGGTGCTTAAAAGTGAACTTGTATGCCCGCAAATGGCCCTGATGCATCAATATCAGTATTAATATCATCTACATCATCAAGTTCTAAAACCATAGAGCGGTAGCCCGCTTTAACCGCAACATCAACGGCTAGATTATCAATAAACTCCCAAGCAATACCCATTTGGTAATCTCGTACTTTACTGTCATCAATGGCTAAAAAGCTGCCTTCAGCAAAAACACTTAAACCACTAAATGGTAAACCCGCTTCAAAACGTCCGTATGCTAAAGGTACTACACCTGAGAACTCTTCAATTTCAGTAAAGTTAGCGCCACCTTGTTGCGATGTACCTGTTACCACAAGCTCACCATCAAACTGCTTAGCATTAATACCTAAATCAATTGAGATTAAGTCGTTATCAAAAATTTCATAATACAGAATATAATCAATGTGCGATAAGTCAGTGACTGAATTAACATCAGTGCCAACAATATAATCAGAGCCATTAAAGCTAAATGTATCTTCAAGTTGCGTTGAACCGGTTAGTTCAAGCTCAGTGTATTTTAGCTTTAAGTTTGGCACTAATGGAACCGGATGCTCAAGTGCGGCGTAATAGCTAACAAAAGTCTCATCTTCAAAATTGAAGTTTTGTAGGGCGTTATTATTATCAGAAAAGCTACCGTCATTATCGGCTTTCCAACCATCAACCCCTACATACAAACCCAATACAGTATCGGCTTGTGCTACAGGTGCTAAACATGCCATTGATAAGGCTGCTGCTATACAATACTTTTTCATTTTTTATCCTTGCGCTAATAATTCGCTAAGTTCAATCAGTGCCGCATTGGCTCTAGAGATATAATTTGCCATAACGAGTGAATGGTTGGCGACATAACCGAATCCGTTGCCGTTTAAAATTATTGGGCTCCAAACGGTTTCTTGGGTCGCTTCAAGCTCGCGTATAATTTGTTGTAAACTAACACGGGCGTTCTTTTTATCAAGTACTTCGGCAAAATCATATTCAACCGCTTGTAAAAAATGCAGTAAAGCCCAAGTAGCACCGCGTGACTCATAAAATACATCATCAATTTCCCACCACGATGTTCTTACTTGTTGTTGTAATGGCGTATAAGTAGCTTGTGTATTTGAAGAGTTGCCTGCTAAATCGGTATTTACCTTGTCTTGACCTACACTCGCACTCAAACGTTGGCTTAAACTACCTAAGCGTTTTTCAGCTTCTTTCAACCAACTGCGTAAATTATCTGCACGTGAGTAAAATTGGCTATCGCGCTCATGCTGATTCGCAATTTGAGAACGGTAAACTAATAAGTAATCAATACCCTTCTGATATTCGCCCTCAGCACTTGGCCATGCCCATGCTTCAGAACTAATATTAAATTGTGGCTGCGCTTTTTTAAGCGCTTCGTGCTCAGTTGATTGTGACTGTGAACGACTAAAATCTTTTCGCATTGATAGTGCTAAATCACGCACCATTTCCAACGCGCCATACTCCCAAGCGGGCATGTTGTCCATTATTACGCTCGGTGGCAGTACATCATTTGATAAGTAACCGCCTGACTTAGTTAAGAGGGTATCAGCGACGGTGATAAGTGTTGAAGTGGTTACATATCCTGTTACTGGCTTTTCACTGCGTTGCTGCGCTTGCTGCTTGGCATTTTGTACCACATCAAAACGTGCAGGCTCTATGCTCCAGTACACTGCAATAGCGTAAAATACGACAAACAATAATACCAATGCCGTTATTATTTTTCCTTTATGCTGTGACATTTATCCCCCTAATGATGACTATGATCTTTTGATGCTTTTACCGGCTCAGCTTGCGATGCTAGCGAAACTACTTTCGCATTGGTGAATACTCGATTCCCGTCTTCAAAATATAGCGTGAGTTTGCGTTCTTGACCTACTTTTAACGGCTCTTGTGGTTCAAACACCATTAAATGGTAGCTTCCAGGCTTAAAATCGAGTTGCTGGTGAGCTTTAATAAGCAATGATTCTACTTTTTGCATTTTCATCATGCCATCAGCGTGGACGTGCTCATGGATCTCAACACGACCTAAACCATCTATGGTCGCTCTTGTGAGTGTTGCCGGCACATTACTGTGGTTTTCAATACTAAAATAACCCACGCTGGCTTTAGTGGCAGGTAAAAACTCTCTTACTTGCGCATTTGTTACTTGTAATTGCGCAACAACACTATCGTGTTCATGTCCTTCGTGCGCCAATAACGAAGACGAAAAAACACCCACCAATAATGCACTTGCACTTAAAATACATTGTTTAATCATCAGTAAAATCCTTGTTAAAACATAAAAATATAGTCCAAATTTATCATAATTCCCTAATATTAGGCAGCTAATTTAAGTTTAAGAAGCCACTTTTTTATTATCCGCGATTAACCAGCACAACCCTGCCACAAACAATAATGGCCAAGCAATCATCAGTGATCCGAATAAAAAGGCTAATATAGTTCCAGCCAGTGCTACCATCGCCGCGCCAACAAGCCCCATGGTTACCAAAGCAGCAATCGCAATAACAACAATAATGGCGATTAACGCCCCAATAAGCTCTATACCAGTCCAGCTAATATCTGAGATCCACAACGGAAATTGCCATACATCAAAATGAATTATCGAGCCGCTATTAATCAAAAATAATGTAACAATAAGTAGGCATACGGCGAGAGTTTTCATGTCGTTCCCCTTACACTGCTTTTTCTTCAAGACAACAGTGCGCAATTAAATAACCTAGCGCCACTGCAAACGGAAAACTTAAAAATAATAAAACGGTGACTAAACGAGTAGACCATACCGGAAAGTCTAATCGGTAGGCTAACCCACTACAGACACCTGATATTTTTTTGTTAAGCGTATTTTTATACCAACGACGATGCGTATTAAAATTATTCATAACAATCTCCTTAGGCTGTTTGTTTGTTAGCAGTATTTAAACTCGCTTTTAAACTTGCCAGTTCTGCATCAATTTTTTCGTTTTTAACCAGTGACTCAATTTGCGTCGCAGTATTGCTCGCTGTATCTGTCAGCTCATATGCTTCAACCTGCGATTCAACACTCTCAACACGACGCTCAATTTGCTCAAATCGTGATAAAGCAGTGGCCACTTTATCGCTCTGCAGCTGAGTATTTATCTTTGCTCTTGCCTCAACCACATTTTCACGCTTTACAAGTTGTGCTTGCTTAGCTTTAGCCTGTGTCATTTTTTGCTGTAGGCGCTCACAGTCCTCTGTGATTTTTACAATTGATTGCTGCAATGTCTCAAGCTGTGTTTGTAAGCATTCTATGTTTTTTTCAACTGTGTGTTTTTCAGCTAATGCTGATTTCGCTAAGTCGTCACGATTTTTTGCAATAGCATGTTCGGCCTTTAATTGCCAATTTGTGAGCGCTCGTTGTTTATTGCTTATTTGACGCTTGATATTCTTTTCTTCACATAATAGTGCTGCCGCGGTGCTACGACACTCATTAAGTGCCTCTTGCATTTCGGTTAGCATCAAATTAAGTAGTTTTTCTGAATCTTCAGCTTTATCAAGCATAGCTACGATATTTGCTTGAATGACGTCGTTTACGCGATTAAATATACCCATGTTATTCTCCTGATGATTTTTTATTTATACATCAACAGGATTCCAAGAGTTATGCCAACAACTTAAAATTCTTTTATTTTCATTAAATATCAATAATTTAAATTATTTTTGGCGGGTAAGTTAATGACTAGTCACTGAATGAAATTAAGTCGAATTGGCTAATAAATTACATTTTTGACTAAAATTTGGGATCAAAAAAAGCCACCTTAGGTGACTTTTTCTATAAAGAGTATCTGTTATGCCAATTCCATTAAATTGGCATTACTCGGGTACGTAACTTAACGCTTTATCCATAACACTTAAATCAGCTTGCTTACCATGACCATTTTCAGATAAGTGGCGTCTAAAGCCACGCGCACCGGGTTGCCCCTGAAAAATACCCAGCATGTGGCGTGCAACATGCCAAAAATTAGCCCCTAAACGCATCTCTTCTTCAATATAATCATACATAGAGCGTACAACATCATGTCGAGATTGAGTATTAGCCGCATCACCATAAATTTTTTCATCTACTTCATTAAGCATAAATGGATTACTGTAAGCCTCTCGGCCCACCATAACCCCATCTATGTACTGTAAATGCTCAAGACTTTGCTCAATGGTTTTAACACCACCGTTAATACTTAAATCAAGTTGAGGGTAATCTTTTTTAAGCTGGTAAACTCGGGGGTAGTTAAGCTCAGGAACTTCGCGATTTTCTTTCGGGCTCAATCCTTTTAGCCATGCTTTGCGCGCATGAATAATAAAATCATCACAGCCAACTTTATGTGAAGCCTCTATCAAAGCACATAAAAATTCATAAGAATCTTGCTCATCAATACCAATACGAGTTTTAACTGTAACCGGAATATTAACTTCACTTTTCATTGCAGCAACACACTCTGCAACTAAATTAGGCTCGGCCATTAAACAGGCACCAAAACGTCCATTTTGCACACGATCTGACGGACAACCTACATTAAGGTTTATTTCATCATAACCGCGCTCACCAGCAAGCTTGGCACACTGTGCTAGCGCTTGCGGGTCTGATCCACCTAATTGCAATGCCACAGGGCCTTCGTGCTGATTAAAATGCAAGTAGTCACCACGACCGAATAAAATAGCGCCAGTAGTGATCATTTCAGTGTAGAGCACAGTGTGTTTTGTCATTTTACGATGAAACGTACGACAGTGGCGATCAGTCCAATCAAGCATGGGTGCCACGCTAAAGCGTCGATTTAAAGTACGTTTATCCAAAATGTGATCCTCAAAAATTTATAATTTAAGCACAGCTTAAACGGCGCTGCATTTTACACAAAAGCCCTATGCGCAGCAATATTAAGCAAACACTTGCAAGCCAAAGTATTGTGCAATACCGTTTAAAATATTAGTCACCGCGACTGAGCTTAAAATTAACCCCATAATTCGACTAATAATACTCGCCCCACTATCACCTATTATTTTATGTACATGCGTAGCAAGTAATAACAAAATCAGTACCACCACTAAAACAGCTAACATCATTGATGAGGTAATCATTTGTTCAACCCAAGTATATTCCTCATTGCGTGTCATTAATACCGCACCTAACATGGCACCGGGACTGGCTATTGATGGGATAGCAAGCGGAAAAATAGCGGTTTCAGTGCTGTCTCTAACACTTTTAATTTCAGCTTCAGGCTTACTTTCACCAAAGGTCATGGAGAGTGCAAAAATTAATAAAATTAAACCACCTGCTATTTGAAATGCCGAGAGCGGGATCTCAATCACATTCAGTAATTGCTCGCCAGCAACTACAAAAAATAACAGCACTAAAGCAGACACACCCACGGCTTTAAAAATCACTTTACGCTTAAACTTGTCGTCATCTCCACGAGTTACGGCGATAAAAACCGGGATTGTGCCAATTGGATCGATAACCGCAAAAAAGAAAATAAATATAGCTAATAGTTCATGCATTAATGAGTACCTTTTCACTAAATCGGTTAATAAAACGCTGCAACTACAATACAGTATGTTAGTATATCACGGCAGCGTAAGGATGAGAGAAGATGAATATAGAATCACTCGTAAGTAAAGCAAAACAAGTGTGCGACAACCGTGGTGCGCGATTCACACCAATTCGCGAGAAGGTATTTCGTTTATTGGCCAGTGCCCAAGGTGGTGTGGGGGCGTACGATTTACTTGAGCAATTGAAAGTCACTGAAACAGGTGCTAAACCTGCAACGATTTATCGTGCTTTAGACTTTTTAGCCGAACTCGGTTTTATTCATAAAATTGAAAGCACCAATGCATTTATGCTGTGTCATCATTTTGATCATATTCATCCTGTTCAGCTATTAATTTGTGATAGCTGCGGCTTTGTTAAAGAGCTGCACTCAACAGTAATTTCACATGAGCTCAATAACTTGGCAGCCGAAAGTGGCTTTGTAGTTTCCGGGCAAACAATAGAAGCACATGGTAAATGTGACTCTTGCCGAGCATAGATAAGCGATTATAGCTATACTTTGCGTATAACCTTTATCAGTACCAATTTAAGGACATCTAATATGAATGTAGAGTTCATTAATCCCTTTTTAGCTTCTTTGATGAATGTATTGAGCACTATGGCTCAAACTCAGTTAAAACCAGGCAAGCCACGCATTAAAACAGATGAGATAGCCTGTGGTGATGTATCGGGATTAATTGGTATGGTTGGCCCTCAAACTCGCGGTTCATTTTCAATTACCTTCGACGAAGGTTTAGCGCTGACCATTATGGAACGAATGTTAGGCGAACGACCAGACGACATAAATGAAGAAGTAACCGACATGGTCGGTGAAATAACTAATATGGTTACCGGTGGTGCTAAGAATTTACTAGGTGAAAAAGGCTATGATTTTGCCATGGCAACACCCATTGTTGTGTCTGGTAAAAACCACACTATTACTCACAAAAGTGACGGCAAAAAAATTCTTATGCCGTTTACCAGTGACGCAGGTAATGCAAATATTGAAGTGAGTTTTGATAAGCTATGAGCTGGTCGCAAACCACAATTACATTAAAGCCTCGCTCGCGGGGCTTTCATTTAATTGATAACGACATACTTACTCACCTCCCACAACTGAGTCAGCTTAAAGTTGGTTTATTACACTTATTTATTCAACACACCTCTGCCAGCTTAACTATTAACGAAAACGCCGATCCAACGGTACGCATGGATATGGAAAGCCACTTTAATCAATTTGTTCCAGAGCGCCAGCCTTATTATCGCCATGACTATGAGGGCGATGATGATATGCCTGCCCATATAAAAACCAGTACCTTAGGTTGCGAATTAACTATCCCGATTAGTCACGGTCAGTTAGCACTAGGAACTTGGCAAGGAATATACTTAGGTGAGCACCGTGATCATGGTGGTTCAAGACGTATTATTGCAACTTTGCAAGGCGAAAAGTTTTAGGTTTTAGGTTTTAGGTTTTAGGTTTTAGGTTTTAGGTTTTACAACATAGATAATTCGCACACTGAACACTTCAAATTTAAGATCAAATTATATAAATGATTTATGTGTGGGTCATTGTTTGCTATTTGAGAATGAATATCTGGAAAGTAAATAAGATTGGAGCGGTACACGAGGCTCGAACTCGTGA
>NZ_PNDI01000064.1:0-9180 GCF_005887465.1 Pseudoalteromonas sp. S1610
TTGAACCTTGAACCTTGAACAGTCTAAACAAAAAAGGCTGCACAAGGCAGCCTTTTTATCTTACATTTAGATCATGAATCCAGCGTGTATATTAACCTACATTTTTACGCGCATTTCTAAACATACGCATCCATGGGCTATCCTCGGCCCACTCATCTGGGTGCCAAGAGTTAGCAACCGCACGGAATACACGTTCAGGGTGTGGCATCATTACAGTTGCACGACCATCTGTTGATGTAATACCGGTGATCCCTTCAGGTGAACCATTCGGGTTTGCTGGGTACTGTGTTGTTGGGTTACCGTAGTTATCAACGAACTTAACTGCTACGGTGCCGCTTGCAAGTGCAGCCTTAGTTGCCGCATCATTTGCAAATTCTGCATGACCTTCACCATGTGAAACTGCAATTGGCATACGTGAACCTGCCATACCATTAAAGAACACCGATGGGTTTTCTTGAATTTCAACCAGACTAAAGCGTGCTTCAAAACGCTCTGACTTATTAGTTACAAAGCGCGGCCAATGTTCAGTTCCTGGAATCAACTCTTTTAATGTTGATAGCATCTGACAACCGTTACATACACCTAAGCTAAAGGTATCTTCACGATGGAAGAAGCTTTGGAACTGATCGCGTGCCATATCGTTAAACAATATTGACTTAGCCCAGCCTTCACCAGCACCTAATACGTCACCGTAAGAGAAGCCACCACACGCCACTAAACCTTTAAACTGTTCAAGCGTTAAACGACCTTCTAAAATATCACTCATGTGAACATCTACCGCAGCAAAACCAGCACGGTTAAACGCAGCAGCCATTTCTAGGTGCGAGTTAACCCCTTGCTCACGTAAAATAGCCATTTGTGGCTTAGCACCTGTCGCAATGTACGGTGCAGCTATATCTTCGTTTAAGTCAAAGTTAAGTTTAACGTTTAAGCCTGGGTCTTTTGCATCAAATTTAGCGTCAAACTCTTGCTGAGCACACTCAGGGTTATCACGACGCGCTTGCATCTGATAGGTTGTTTCGGCCCAAATTGTACGAAGCTCAGTACGAGTATGATTAAGTACTGTTTGCTCACCACGATTAAATACAATGTTATCGTCATTATTAAGCGAGCCAATCACATGGCTAATTGCGGCAACACCATGCTGCTCAAATACAGCTTTTACAGCATCTAAATCACTGTTTGCTACTTGAATTACAGCACCTAACTCTTCGTTATAAAGCGCTTCAATATCAGAGCCTGTCAAAGTCGCTAAATCTACGGTTACACCGGTATGTCCGGTAAACGCCATTTCAGCGATAGTAGTAAACAAGCCACCGTCTGAACGATCGTGATACGCAAGTAGCTTGCTATCAGCCACTAGCGCCTGCATAGCATTGTAAAAGCCTTTTAGTAACTCAGGGCTGTCTACATCTGGCGTAACATCACCAAGCTGCTTATAAACTTGTGCAAGGCTTGATGCGCCCAGTCGGTTTTTACCCGCACCTAAATCAACTAATATAAGCGATGTCTCGCCTTTATCAGTGCGCAGCTGTGGAGTGACGGTTTTACGTACATCATCAACGCGGCCAAACGCTGTAATAATCAGTGATAGAGGCGATGTTACTGATTGCTCAGTTGTATCATCTTCATTTTTCCATGTCGTTTTCATTGACATAGAATCTTTACCTACTGGGATTGTTAACCCAAGTGCTGGACATAACTCTTCACCTACGGCTTTTACCGCTTCATATAGACCTGCGTCTTCGCCAGGGTGACCCGCAGCCGCCATCCAGTTTGCAGATAACTTAATGTTTTCTAAGCCACCAATATTAGCACCAGCAATATTTGTAAGAGACTCGGCCACAGCCAAACGTGCTGAGGCGCCATAATTAAGTAATGCCGCTGGAGTACGTTCACCTAGTGACATAGCTTCACCGTGGTAGGTATCGTAAGTTGCTGCGGTAACTGCACAGTTAGCCACAGGCACTTGCCATGGGCCTACCATTTGATCGCGCGCTACTAAACCAGTTACAGAGCGATCGCCAATAGTAATGAGGAAAGTTTTTTCTGCAATGGTTGGTAAACGTAATAAACGCTGCGCTGCATCCGCAGGATTAATAGCATCCATATCAAGTGCAGTACCGACTACTTGCTGCGACGTAACATCACGATGCATTTTAGGTGCTTTACCTAATAATACATCCAATGGTAAATCTACAGGGCTGTTATCAAAATGACTATCTGCAACCGTTAAATGACGTTCTTCTGTCGCTTCACCAATAACTGCATATTGTGCGCGCTCACGCTTACAAATTGCTTCAAAGCGTGCAAAGTCTTCAACGCCCACAGCAAGCACATAGCGCTCCTGCGATTCATTACACCAAATTTCGTGTGGAGCCATGCCCGGCTCATCATTAGGGATATCGCGCAGCTGGAATTTACCACCACGGCCACCATCATCTACAAGCTCAGGGAATGCATTTGATAAACCACCAGCGCCCACATCATGTATAAACGCAATAGGATTTGCATCACCTAGCTGCCAACATTTGTCGATCACTTCTTGACAACGACGTTCCATTTCTGGGTTTTCACGTTGAACAGAAGCAAAATCTAAATCTTCGTTTGATTGACCCGATGCCATGCTAGATGCAGCACCACCGCCTAAACCAATGTTCATTGCAGGGCCGCCAAGCGCAATCAGTTTTGCGCCTACTGGAATATCGCCTTTTTGAACATGATCAGCACGAATATTACCTAAACCACCTGCGAGCATAATTGGCTTGTGGTAACCACGTACCTCTTCACCATTGTGACTCGTTACTTTTTCTTCGTAAGTACGGAAATAACCTAAAAGGTTAGGACGGCCAAACTCATTATTAAACGCAGCACCACCTAATGGGCCTTCAGTCATAATGTCTAGGGCATTAACAATACGGCCAGGCTTACCAAAATCACTCTCCCAAGGCTGTTCAAAACCTGGAATACGTAAATTAGATACAGTAAAACCTACCAAACCCGCTTTTGGTTTTGAACCACGGCCAGTTGCACCTTCATCGCGAATCTCACCGCCCGACCCTGTTGCCGCACCAGAAAAGGGCGCAATTGCCGTTGGGTGGTTATGGGTTTCAACCTTCATTAATATTTCAATGTCTTCTTGATGATACGCATATTCACCTTGCGCATTCGGGAAGAAGCGACCCGCCTTTGAGCCTTTCATTACGGCTGCATTATCTTTATAAGCAGACAATACATTTTCAGGATTATGCTCAAAGGTATTTTTAATCATTTTAAACAGCGACTTTGGCTGTTCAATACCATCGATAGTCCAATCAGCATTAAATATTTTATGACGACAATGCTCTGAGTTTGCTTGTGCAAACATGAATAATTCGATGTCGTTAGGATTGCGCCCTAACTTGATGAAGTTTTCTACTAAGTAGTCAATTTCATCATCAGCAAGTGCAAACCCTTGCTCTATATTGGCTACGGCTAATGCTTCACGGCCGCCACCTAAAATATCAACTGATGACATTTGGCGAGGTGCATCACTGCGAAATAACTGCGCTGCATCTTCTAATTTACTATGAGTAGCTTCGGTCATACGGTCATGAAGAAGCGCTGTAACCTGTGTAAGTTGCTCGGCGCTTAAATCACCTTCAACATAGTAAGCAATACCACGCTCAACTCGGTGAACTTGCTTGAGCCCACAGTTATGAGCGATATCAGTCGCTTTTGAAGCCCATGGCGAAATAGTACCAGGGCGAGGCGTTACTAATACCAACTGACCCGCTGGCGCATGCTCAGCAATTGTTGGTCCATAGGTTAATAACTTCTCAAGTTTGGTTTGCTCATCATTGTTTAATGGCGATGTTAAATCGGCAAAGTGAGCGTATTCGGCATATACATTGGTGACAGGAAGTTGCAATTGTTGGCAACGCGCTAAAATTTTATTAACTCTGAACTCTGAAAGTGCTGGTGCACCACGAAGGATCAACATAAGTAATTTCACCCGGGGTTAGGGATTGAACGATATTTTAGGCGCGTATTATAGTCCAAATTACTCTCAGATTTAACTCAAAAATGCGCTTTTCATTAAATTAACTTTTTCTTTTTGTTTACACCTATTTTTTACTGGCTGCGATCAAACGGTAAGTGACGTAATCAGTAAGTTTTGTTATAACAGGAGATACGATGCTAAAGAGGCGAATATGTTGAAGATAAAGCTAATAACAATCATTACGTTAGTCATCCTTTTGTGTGCCTGTAACACACAAGAGCAGTCAACACAGCTCGCCCAAATTAAATCAGAAAATAAAATTCGCGTTGGTACACTCGCCAGTGCAAGTAATTATTATCAAGCTGTTCAAGGTGAACAAGGGTTTGAATTTGAACTCTCTCAAGCATTCGCCGACTACCTTGGGGTAGAGCTTGAAATTGTGCCCTTTTTTAATTTATCCGATATGTTTGCGCGCTTAGATAGTGGCGATCTCGATTTAATTGCCTCTGGACTTACTTTTAATAAGGCGCGCGCCGAACGTTATCGCTATGGCCCAACTTACAGAACAATAAGTCAAAAATTAGTATTTAAGCAAGGTCGTGAACGGCCAAGAGATTTTGATGATTTAACTGGTAACTTCACCATTATTGCTAAAAGTAGTCACTCATTAACATTAGAAGAAATACAACAAAACAATCCTGGTTTAACTTGGAGTGAAACCGAAGAGTTTGATGAAGAAGAGTTATTACAAGCCGTTATTGATGGGGAAATAGATTACACCTTAGCAGACTCTCATACATTAGCGCTGTTTAGGCGCTATCACCCTAACTTGAGTATTGGCTTTTCAGTTACGCGTAATGATTCAATTGCATGGATACTAAGAAAGTCGAATGATGACTCATTGTACGCATTGCTAGTTCCTTTTTTTGGTGAGGCAAAACAAAACAATCAACTTTATGTACTTGAAGAAAAGTACTTTGGCCATGTACGTCAGTTTAATTATGTTAATACCTTAGCCTATATAGATGCAATAAAAGAAACACTACCTAAATATCAACCTTGGTTTGTGCAATATGCGGGTAGCCTTGATTGGCGCTTACTTGCTGCATTGAGTTATCAAGAGTCGATGTGGAACCCACGAGCTAAATCACCAACGGGTGTACGCGGTATTATGATGCTAACAAGGCGCACAGCAAAACAAGTCGGTGTTACTAACCGCTTAGAACCAGAACAAAACATACGTGGCGGTGCAAAATACTTAGCTAAATTAATCAAGCGTATACCTGATAGAATCCCGCAGCCTGATCGTACTTGGCTTGCACTTGCAGCTTATAATGTTGGTTGGGGGCACGTCAACGATGCCCGCATAATTACTGAGCAACAAGGCGCTAGCCCTGATAAATGGGCTGACGTTAAAAAGCGCTTACCATTGCTAGTAAAAAAACGTCACTACCGTAATACCCGCTATGGCTATGCTCGCGGTGATGTTGCAGTGACTTATGTTGATAATATTCGTCGCTATTACGATGCGCTTGTTTGGTTAGATGAAAATAATGCAATGGCAACTATACCGCCAACTTCCGAAACAGAAAAAGAAACAAAAGATAAAAGCATTAAACCAGGTGATGCAAATCAACGTATAAGTGATGGCGTAGAAAAAGAAAAATAAAAGCGCTGTGAAAATTTCGCGCTATATTAGCTACATGTTAGAAAAGCAAATAGTTGTTTACTTGCAATCAATTATTCAATAATCTGGCTCAATTGTATTAAAATCTGTGTCATCACCAAGCACATAAGGATAAGTAATGCTTAAACGTAGACGTACACATCAGCTTAAACGTTGTATAAAACACTCAACTGCCACTCGTCGTCGAGTGATGTTAAGAAACTTACATAAAAAGATAATTTGGCGCCGTCGTATGTTCGCTATGCAGCAAATGGCTGAATTAGACGCCTTAATAGCAGCTGCAGACTAATCGTTGTTAAGGTTGCGAGCGGCTAGCTTTGCGGCTTTAATTTGTGCTCGGCGACGTTTAAAAAAACTAGAAATAGTCTCAGCACATTGTGTCTCTAAAACCCCACCCGTTATTTCTACTTGATGGTTTAAACGAGGTTCTTGCAACAAGTTCATAATAGAACCAGCAGAACCCGTTTTAGCATCGGCTGCACCAAATACTAAACGTTTAATTCGGCTGTGCACCAACAGACCTGCACACATAGAGCAAGGCTCTAACGTGACATACAAAGTGCAGTCAATTAAGCGATAGTTGTTAAGCACTTTTCCGGCTTCTCTTACCGCTATCATCTCAGCGTGGGCAGATGGGTCATTATCGGTAATTGAGCGATTATAACCCGCGCTTATAAGCTGATTATTTTTGACAATAATGGCGCCTACCGGGATCTCATCGAATTGCTCTGCTTGTTTTGCATATACAAGGGCTTGTTCCATCCAATATTGGTCGTCAAATGGCTCTGTCATGATTATTACTTAACTATTTTTTATGCCGTAATTATACCAACTTAGCGTAAAAAAATGCGTAATTGATCACTTTATTGCAAAAATAAAACAAATTTAAGTGGTTTACCATGGCCCATAAGGCGGGATTTACGCTATAATCTCTCGCTTTTTTTATTTAGCTCACAACACGGGTAGCAAATGAAATTTCCTGGACGCCGCAGGCATAAACATTATTTTCCAGTGGAAGCCAAAGATCCACTGACCAATCAACTTAACGCCACAGAACGATTACACCGCAGCTATATTACGGGGATCGATCAAATCGTTGTTGATATAGAAGCTAAGGTTGACCAAGCTTTTCTCGATGAATTTCAATTGCGCCGAGGGATGTCGCAAGTTATAGATAATGACATCACTAATGCTTTATACGATCGCTTAAAACTAAACGATATGGTCGATTACGAATTCGCAGGAGGAACCGTTGGCAACACGATGCACAACTATTCCGTACTTGCTGATGATCGTTCGGTACTATTAGGCGTAATGAGCGAAAATATAAAAATAGGCAGTTATGCTTATCGATTTTTATGTAATAACTCAAGTCGTGTAGATTTAGACTACTTACAACCAGTCGATGGTCCTATTGGCCGTTGCTTTACCTTGATTGATGAAACAGGTGAGCGCACGTTTGCTATTAGTGCTGGCCTGATGAATTACCTAAAGCCAGAGTCAATTGATAAAGAGCTAATAGAAGGCTCATCAGCATTAGTCATCAGTGCTTATTTAATGCGTACTCAAGATGATGAAACCATGACCGAAGCGACCATGCAAGCAATCAAGTACGCTAACGATGCAAATGTACCGGTGGTATTAACTCTAGGAACTAAGTTTCTTATCGAGCAGGACCCGACATGGTGGGCTAACTTTGTAGAAAAGCATGTTGATATACTTGCTATGAACGAAGAAGAAGGCCAAGCAATTACTGGATATGAAGATCCACTTCTTGCTGCTGACAAAGCATTAGACTGGGTTGACTTAGTTATTTGTACAGCCGGTGAAAAAGGCTTATTTATGGCTGGCTTTGTTGATGACAGCTGCAAACGTGAAACAGAGTACCCATTATTACCGGGTGCTATACCAGATTTTAATCGTTATGAATTTTCACGTGCAATGCGTAAAATTGACTGTGAAAATCCTATAAAGGCATATAGCCATACTGCGCCGTTTATGGGTGGGCCTGACTCGATTAAAAATACCAATGGTGCCGGTGACTGTGCTTTAGCCGCGGTTTTACATGACTTATCAGCGAATGTTTATCATAAGTTGAATGTTGCTAATTCAGCAAAGCATCAGCAACAAGCCATTACCTACTCTTCGCTCGCACAAATTAGCAAATATGCTAACCGTGCAAGCTTTGAAGTACTTGTACAGCACTCTCCTCGCTTATCTCGTGGTTTGCCTGAGCGCGAAGATTGTTTAGAACAAGTGTATTGGGATCAATAAGATCCCATTACGCTAAACAAAGCTAAAATATAGATATATCAAGCTTTTTAGATAGCAGCTCTAATGCTGCTATTCCCGCCACTGAGTTACCAAAAGAGTTTAATCCTGGTGAATATACTGCCACTGTAAATCTATTCGGTAACACCGCTAATATTGTTCCTGAAACACCCGATTTACCTGGCATGCCAACACGATAACCAAAGTCACCTGCTGCGTCATATAAGCCACTGGTAAATAACAACGAATTTAGTTGCTTGTTTTGACGACTAGAAAGTACTCGTTTATTCGAGCTGTAATCTATCCCTTTATTGGCTAAAAAATTATACGCCTTGGCAAGTTCAATACAATTAAGTTCTATGGCACAAAAATTAAAATACGACCAAAGGACATCATCTACTTCATTCTCAAAGTTACCAAATGATTTCATTAAATGTGCCATTGCCGCATTTCTATGCCTAAACTCATACTCTGAGTTAGCCACTTGCTTGTCAATTACAATACTTCGATTACCTGATAAATCGCGAAATGTTTCAAGCATAGAGTGCATTGGAGCTGATAAACGACTATACAAAGCATCACAGGTAACAATCGCTCCCGCATTAATAAATGGGTTACGTGGAATCCCTTTTTCAAACTCAAGCTGTGTCAGAGAGTTAAACGCCGTACCAGAAGGCTCTTTGCCAACTCTATTCCATAATTCATCGCCATAGCGTTGCAACGCTAATGTCAGAGTCATTACTTTAGATACAGATTGAATTGTGAAACGTTGCTCACAATCACCGGCGCAGAAAATTTCTCCGTCCGTAGTATAAATAGCAATAGAGAACTGCTCAGGAGAAACCTCTGCCAATGCCGGTATATAATCGGCAACTTTACCCTGCGTTAGTAAAGGCTTAACCTCTTGAGTTATCTCATTTAACACTCGTTGGTAATCACTCGTTGGCAATCGACACCTCAATAATACGAAATCTAAAATCAAATTTTAACACGTCAGATCCATAACCGCATGGTAATGTTGAGCAAATAGGGGATTCGCTGATATCAATGAAAATATTTCACTACAAACTTCGAAACTATTACAGCATAAGTAAACCATAGTAAGGGCTTTAAGTTCCTACTTTTTTTACTTTAATCTGATGCCTTTAATTAGAGTCGGTGGGCTACTTCGTAGCGACAGCGCAGTAGAATGTCGCAGTGCCCACAGCGGTAAAAAGTCACATAGCAAATGCTACACTAT
>NZ_PNDI01000065.1:0-25352 GCF_005887465.1 Pseudoalteromonas sp. S1610
GCCCGATTCGAAAGAGTCGGGATTTTTTACGTCTGCATGAAAATGAAAGTATTAGCCGTCAGCTATCAGCAGCACAGCGTCAACCTGACCACCGTAGCGTGGGTTGAGTATCTAGAACCCCACGGGCAAAATAACGCAACGTCAACCCATCCCATTAAAAACATTGAATGTACCTTGCTATGTAGCTCTCTAGCGCTGTAGGCACTACGATATTCTACTGCGCGGTCACTACGAAGTAGCACACTCACTCCAAAAGCAAGCAAGACTCGAATGACTTGAGCCTTCTTGTGTTCGAAGGAGTTTACCAGTAATAGCTAGTGTTGTTTTATGTGCTCTAACAGGGTAAAGAGTGAGGTATTGGACAGATTTACCCTACAGTATTGTTTCATTGCTGATTACATCCCGTAACTTTACTAATGTGACATAGTTTAATAGCGTTTAATTTGAGATATACAAACTAGTAACTGCTACTTTAAAGCTTAATAGGCACTCGGTGAGCCTTTATTAAGAAATGCACAAAACATAGGGAAACGTTTTAGCTAATAGGTGGCTTATCAGCAATTATTAAAGTAACTACGTTGCTGAAGTAAAATAGATAGGATCAAAAACGCCAACTCAAGGTTGGCGTTTTAATTATCAGGCTAAAGGTGATTATTAAACTTTAGGGCCTGCGTTTTTAATTTCGTCAGATACGTCGTATTTAGCAAAATTTTCTGTGAAATCAGATGCTAGCTTAGCCGCATATTCTGCGTATTTAGCTTTGTCTTCCCAGGTATTGATTGGGTTAAGAAGCTTGCTATCTACGCCCGGTACTGCAACTGGTACGTCTAGGTTTAGCACGTCAATATGTTGGGTTTCTACACCGGCTAATTTTCCAGATACGATTGCATCCACAACAGCTCGTGTTGTTGGAATATCAAAACGCTTACCAATACCGTAAGGGCCACCTGTCCATCCAGTGTTAACTAGGTAAACTTTAGCGCCGAATTCACGTACACGCTTCATTAGAAGCTCTGCGTATACACCTGCAGGACGTGGGAAGAAAGGAGCACCAAAACAGGTTGAGAATGTTGACTCAATATCGCTAGTAGAACCAATTTCTGTAGAGCCTACTTTTGCTGTGTAGCCACTTAGGAAGTGAAATGCTGCAGCTTCTTCGGTTAGTACAGATACCGGCGGTAGTACACCACTCACATCACATGTTAGGAAAACAACAGCCTTAGGCTCACCTGCGCGGTTTTCAACTTTACGTTTTTCAACGTGCTCTAGTGGGTAAGCTGCACGGCTATTTTGAGTTAGGCTGGTATCGTTGAAATCAGGAACACGGTTTTCATCAAGTACCACATTCTCTAAAATTGTACCGAATCGAATAGCATCCCAGATAACAGGTTCGTTCTTTTGAGAAAGGTCGATACATTTAGCGTAACAACCACCTTCGATATTAAATACACTACCTGGTGCCCAGCCGTGCTCGTCATCACCGATTAAGAAGCGAGTTGGATCTGCTGATAATGTTGTTTTACCTGTACCAGATAAACCAAAGAATAATGCGGTATCTCCTGCTTCACCTACGTTAGCAGAACAGTGCATTGGTAATACACCTTTCGCTGGTAGTAGGAAGTTTTGCACAGAGAACATCGATTTTTTCATTTCACCCGCGTAGCGCATGCCAGCAAGTAACACTTTACGTTGTGCAAAGTTAATAATAACTGTGCCATCGCTATTGGTACCATCGCGCTCTGGATCACATACAAACGAAGGTACGTTCATTACTTGCCACTGAGGAAAGTCGGCTTTGTTGTATGATTGTGGTTGGATGAACATATTTTTAGCGAAGATATGGTGCCAAGCAGTTTCTGTTGTTACAACCACTGGAAGGTAGTGCTCTGGATCAGCGCCTACTTCAAGGTGAGAGATAAAGTGGTCGTTGCTTTGCACATGTGCTTCTACACGTGCCCATAAGGCGTCAAACTTATCTGCATCGAATGGGCGATTTACATTACCCCATTGGATTTCATTTTCAGTACTTGATTCTTGAACAATAAAACGATCTTTTGGAGAACGACCGGTACGACGACCAGTGTTAGCTACAAAAGCACCATTGGCGGCTAAAGTCCCTTCGCCACGGCTGATAGCGTGTTCGACAAGTTCAGCTGCAGTTAGATCGACAAAACGGGTAGCGCTTGAAGTCATGTTTATACCTAAATTGTGTGAGATTGAACGGGATAGCTCTGGGTCTTAGTAACCTTTAAGCTGCAAATATAGTAACAGATGGATTAAGGATATTCGAGCTTATAAACGCCGTAAAAACATATAAATTAAGGAAAAAACATGAATAATTTCAATGATACCGGTGTCATGAAAAATGCTCAGCTTGTGATACCGGTGTCATTTTTTGGGCACAAAAAAGCCATAAAAAATTATGGCTATTTTATAGTGTGTTTTAAAAAGCTAGATTAATTAAATATACTTTTTATATCTTGTTCGTTAAATACATAATCTTTTAAACAGTAATGACAGCTAATTTTAATCTCACCATTTTTTTCGACATCATCCAAAAGCGTTTGTTGACCAACATTAACTAAAGCTGTCATCGTTTTTTCGCGATTACAGCCACATTTAAATTGAATTGGTTGAGGGTCAAATACGCGTGGGTTATCTTCATGATAAAGGCGCGTTAGAATAGTATTGGCATCAAGCTCTAGTAGCTCCTCATCTTTAATAGTATTGCTGAGTGCTTCTAAGTGAGCAAAATCTTCAATCGATTTTTGTTTATCTACAGGTAGCACTTGTAAAAATAGCCCACATGCTTTGGCGCTGCCTTCTTCAGTATCAGTTGCAAACCAAAGGCGAGTTTTTAATTGCTCAGACTGCTCAAAATAGCTTTCTATACATTCACTTAATGTATCATGCTCTAAAGGTACTATACCTTGGTAACGCTCACCTTGAGTTGGAGTAATCGTGATAACCATGTAGCCTTGGCCAATGAGCTCTTTTACCGTTGAGCCAGTAACTTCATGTTGTAATCGCGCAATACCACGCATATTTTGTTGATCATCACCATTGATCACCGCATATTTTACGGGGCCATCACCTTGTAGTTGAACTGCAATTTCGCCTTCAAACTTTAACGTTGCTGTTAATAAACAGGTTGCAACAAGCAGCTCACCTAATAATGCTTTAACGGGCTCTGGATAATTGTGTTTCGCAATCATTTCATTGTAAGCGTTGTCTATTTGTACGAGTTCGCCACGAACATCGAGGTTGTCAAATAAATAGCGGTGAAGTAAATCTTGTTGCATGAGCGGCTATACCTAACTTGATTTCATTTTTAAAAGTTCGCGCCTTTGCTTTTTATCTGGTTTTTTATCCGGATGAGGAGCAAAGAAACTGTTATTTTTGCGTGCAATACTATTTTCTTCACGCTTAGCAATACTAGCATCAGATTCTTGATACATGGTCTGTGCAATGGGGGCGCTTTGGCGCTTTTCAAGTATATTTAATACTGTGATGGTTTTTTCATCAACGCCTTGAGCTAGCTTTATAACTGCGCCAATTTCTACAATTTTACTAGCCTTACTGCGTTGCCCATTATAATGTACTTTGCCGCCTTGTACCATTTCTCGAGCTATTGCACGCGTTTTATAAAATCGAGCCGCCCATAACCATTTGTCCAACCTCACTTTAAGTGCGTCAGCGTTTTCTGAGCTGTCATTGAGTTTAGTTTTCTTTGTCATAAAACATCCCTAGTAAATTTACTGCCTAGGTAAATTATCACGAAACCGTTACCGCATGTAGCTATTGCTTGATAGCTGATACGATAAATAAATTAATCTGTTTACAAAGTTTAATATTAGCGTGCTTGTTGAATGAAAAATGAAAAGGTACTATGGCTGAGTGATTTCGTTATAAATTAAAATAAGAACACTACCTATGGAACAGCACGTTCAACAATTTAAGCAGTTATTAAACCGTTTACCGCATGCGAAATTAAGCGCAATGGTTATGGTTTTAGTTGTTGTTTATATTGCATTTTTATTATCAAAACTGATGTGGCTATTATGGCCGCAGCCAGTAACATCTCCTCTTGCCCCTATCAGCTATTCTAACCAAGCTGTGGGTGGCAATAACCAGTCTGTAGATTCGATCATTGAGCAATTTTTATTTGGTAAAGTAAATGTAACAAAAAACACCAATACTGCTTCGCAAACTAAAGTCATTAATAATGCCCCTGAAACGCGTCTTAGTATTAATTTAACCGGTATCGTTGCTGTTAGTAATGATGATAAGGCGGGAATGGCTATTATTGAGTCGCAAGGTCGCCAGACGAGTTATTTAGTAGAGGATGTGGTGCAAGGTACACGTGCAAAAGTATCGCAAATACTCCCAGATCGTGTGATTCTAGATGTAAGTGGTCGCTTTGAAACCTTAATGCTTGATGGGCTCGACTTTACTAAAACAGTGTCTATGCCGGTACTCGCTGCGCGAGATGAGTCTGAAATGGGGCCTTTAGCGCCTTCAGCACAAAGCGATGAACAAATTGATGCCACTGCCAACCTTGAGGTGAAAGAAGCATTAATAGAAACTCGCGAAGAGCTTTTAGAAGAACCTGGCAAGCTATTTGATTATATACGTGTTTCTCAAGCGATGAATGATGGGGAACTTATAGGTTATCGTTTGAGTCCAGGTAAAGAGCCCGAACTATTTAAACAAATGGGATTACAAAATAACGATTTAGCCGTGGCAATTAACGGTTATCAATTAACAGATTTAAAACAGGCAATGGCAGCAATGAATGAGCTGCGAAACAGTACAGATGCAACTATCACAATAGAGCGTGATGGTGAGCAAATAGATGTACTATTTAGTCTGCAATAACTTAGCTTTGGAGTTTTAACATAATGGTTCAGGTGCTACACCTCAAAAAAATTAAAAAAGGGTTAGCTAAGTATGCAGCACTTTTTTTAGCGGCAAGTCTTTCTATGTCGGTTGCTGCTGTTGAATACGCTGCTAACTTTAAGGGCACAGATATTAATGAGTTTATTAATATTGTTGGCAAAAACCTTAATAAAACCATCATTATTGATCCTAACGTGCGTGGCAAAGTAAATGTACGTAGTTACGAATTAATGGATGAGGCACTTTACTATCAGTTCTTTTTAAATGTTTTAGAAGTTTACGGTTATTCAGCCGTCGAAATGGATAACAACATAATAAAAATAGAAAAAAGCTCAGATGCTAAAAAATCAAACGTGCCATTAATTACTGCTGATAGCCAAGCGCTTGGCGATATGATGATTACACGGGTTGTGCGAGTTAAAAATGTAAGCGTACAAGAATTAGGTCCTTTAGTTCGCCAATTTAGCGACCAAAAAGACGGCGGTCACGTTGCTAACTTTAATGCGGCCAACGTAATGATGCTAACTGGTCATGCAGCCTCGGTTAACCGCTTAGTAGAAATTATTCGCTCTGTTGACCAAGCGGGTGATAAGCGAGTCGATATCGTTAAGCTTAAGTTCGCAACGGCTGATGATGTTGTCTCTGTAGTAGAGAATATATACAAAGACAGTGGTAAGGGTAGCGTACCTGAGTTTTTAATTCCTAAAGTGGTGGCTGATGGTCGTACTAATAGTGTGATTGTTAGTGGTGAAGGCCAAGCACGGACACGGGCCATTGAGCTCATTAAACGTTTAGATGGCGAACTGGAAAGCCAAGGTAATACTAAAGTGTTTTACCTCAACTACGCAAAGGCCGAAGATTTAGTAAAAGTACTCCAAGGTGTGAGCAAATCGCTAGCAGAGGACACGCAAGGTGGAGCTACTAAATCACGTAGTAGTAATAAAAACGACACTAGCATTGAAGCTCACCCAGATTCAAATTCATTAGTCATTACCGCCCAGCCAGATACTATGCGTTCACTAGAATCTGTTATTGAGCGCTTAGATATTCGCCGCGCACAAGTACTAGTGGAAGCCATTATTATTGAAGTAATGGAAGGCGATGGTGTTAACTTTGGCCTGCAATGGATTTCAGAAGAAGGCGGCATGCTGCAATTTAACAATGGTACAACAGTACCTGTTGGCTCTTTAGCCGTAGCGGCTGAGCAAGCCCGTGATAAAACGGTGACTAAAAACATTATTGGTACTGAATCAGGTACTGTCACCAAATATGATGAAACAACTGAAGGCGATTACGGCCCGCTTGCGTCATTACTTGGTGGTATTAATGGGTTAGCTATGGGTGTAATTAAAAATGACTGGGGTGCAATCGTACAAGCAGTATCTACCGATACTAATTCTAATATCCTAGCGACTCCATCTATTACCACTATGGATAACGAAGAGGCGTCTATTTTAGTTGGTCAAGAAGTGCCTATTATTACCGGTTCACAAACAGGTAGTAACAATGAAAATCCATTTCAAACGGTTGAGCGTCAAGAAGTGGGTATAAAACTTAAAGTGACACCACAAATTAACGATGGTTCTGCAGTGCAATTAACCATTGAGCAAGAAGTTTCCAGTGTAAGTGGTGCAACGGCAGTTGATATTTCAGTGAATAAACGCGCAATTAAAACAACCGTGATGGCCGATGATGGCGGCATGGTGGTATTAGGCGGCTTGATAGATGAAGATGTGCAAGAAAGCGTGTCAAAAGTACCATTACTAGGCGACATCCCTATTTTAGGGCACTTATTTAAGTCAACTAATACAACGAAGCGTAAGCGTAATCTTATTGTATTTATAAGACCGACCATTATTCGCGATGGCGTTAGCATGAATAAACTTAGCTTTAATAAATATAACTTTATTCGCGGCGAGCAATTTAAAAAACGTGAAGATGGTATTAATTTGATGCCAAAGTCAGACACGCCTATTTTACCTGAGTGGAATGACGAACTAGTGCTACCTCCTACGTACGAAGAGCATTTACGCAAACAAAATGCACAAGAGCGTAATGATGACTAATGCGATAGAAGATATTAATCAAGATGTTGTTCATCCAATTACTCACAGTAATGATGAACAGCTTGCTCAAGATGACTTAATTGAACTGCCTGCAAAACGTTTGCCGTTTTCATATGCCAGACGAGTGGGTGCGTTACTTAGTAAACATAAGGATAACCGAGTTGTTTACTACCGTGGCGAGTTGGATGTTGATGTATTATTAGAAGTGCGCCGTATTGCAGGACATGGCTTTACACTTGAGCAACTAGAAGATGATAAGTTTGAGCTATTACTAGAAGCATCGTATCAACGTGATAGCTCAGAAACTCAGCAAATGATGGAAGACATTGGTAATGAGGTTGATTTATTCTCACTAGCTGATGAGCTTCCTCAAACTGAAGACTTACTTGCCGGTGACGACGATGCGCCAATTATAAAGCTGATTAATGCCATGCTCAGTGAGGCAATTAAAGAAGGTGCCTCTGATATTCACATTGAAACATTTGAGCAAGAGCTGGTTATTCGTTTTCGGGTGGATGGCGTACTCAAAGAAGTTTTAAAACCTAATCGGAAACTAGCCTCTTTGCTGGTATCGCGTATTAAAGTAATGGCCAAACTCGATATCGCAGAAAAACGCATACCGCAAGATGGCCGTATTAGTTTGCGTATAGCTGGGCGCGCTGTAGATGTGCGTGTGTCGACTATGCCATCGAGCTTTGGTGAGCGCGTGGTACTACGTTTGCTTGATAAAAACAATGCACGTTTAAACCTAGAAGACTTAGGTATGACAGCTCGAAACCGAGAGCTGTTTGCCGACTTAATTAGCAAGCCTCACGGTATAATCTTAGTAACAGGTCCTACAGGCTCTGGTAAAAGTACCACCCTATATGCAGGTATGAGCCAAATTAACTCGCGAGATCGTAATATCTTAACGGTTGAAGATCCAATCGAGTACGAAATCCCAGGTATTGGCCAAACACAGGTTAATACCAAGGTTGATATGACTTTTGCCCGTGGTCTGCGCGCCATTTTACGTCAAGATCCTGATGTAGTTATGGTCGGTGAAATACGAGATTTAGAAACAGCCCAAATTGGTGTGCAAGCATCACTTACTGGCCACTTAGTTATGTCTACGTTACATACTAATACCGCCTCAGGTGCAATCACTCGTATGGAAGATATGGGCGTTGAGCCGTTTTTATTATCGTCTTCATTACTGGGGGTGTTATCCCAGCGCTTAGTACGTACTTTATGTAATAGCTGTAAAGAAGGTCACGTTGCAGATGAGCGTGAATGTGAATTACTCGGCGTACCGTTTGACAATGCACCGACGATTTACCGCGCGGTAGGATGTGAAGAGTGTAACTTTAATGGCTACCGAGGTCGTACTGGTATTCACGAGTTATTAGTTGTCGACGAAACCATTCGTGAAATGATCCACAGCGGTAAAGGTGAGCAAAGCGTAGAGAAATACATTCGTAAGCACAGCCCAAGCATTCGTCAAGATGGCTGCAGCCGTGTTCTTGCAGGTAAAACAACGCTTGAAGAAGTACTGCGCGTAACGCGTGAGGAAGGCTAGCTATGGCAGCGTTTGAATACCGCGCATTAGATGGCCGGGGAAAAGAAAAAAAAGGTATTTTAGAAGCCGATACAGCTAAGCAAGTTCGTCAGCTTCTGCGCGATCAAAAGCTCACACCACTTGAGGTGGTGCCTGCTGCGCAAGATGACAAACAAGTTAAAGGTCAAAAAGTACCTTTACTCGGTTCTTTATTTAAACCAACCATATCAACTGCCGATCTCGCTTTGATCACTCGTCAGCTTGCAACCTTAATTCAGTCTGCCCTACCTGTAGAAGGGGCGGTAATGGCGGTTGCTGAGCAGTGTGAAAAACCACGCTTAAAACGTATGTTAATGTCGGTGCGCTCCAAAGTAGTAGAAGGTTATACTCTGGCTGACGGTATGAGTGAGTTTCCGCATGTATTTGACGATTTATACCGAGCTATGGTAGCGGCAGGTGAAAAGTCAGGTCACTTAGATCAAGTGCTCAACAGGCTAGCTGATTATACCGAGCAGCGCCAACATATGCGCAGTCAAATTACGCAGGCTATGGTGTATCCGATTATTTTGGTGGTGTTTGCTATTGGTATTGTTTCGGTGTTATTAGGTACAGTAGTACCTAAAATATTAAAAACGTTCGAAAAAACCAAACAAGTTTTACCTTGGACTACCGAGTGGGTTATGGCAGGTAGTCATTTTGTGCAAAATTACTGGTTTATAAGTTTGCTGGTGATCACCGCTACCGCGGTTGGAATCAAGTATGCGCTTAAAAAACCTAAGGTACGGTTTTGGTGGGATGAAAAAGTATTACATATGCCAGGCATAGGTAAAGTTGCTAGAGGGATTAACACAGCGCGCTTTGCTCGTACTTTAAGTATTTTATCGTCAAGTTCAGTACCGCTACTAGAAGGAATGCGTATTTCTGGTGGGGTATTAGTTAACGAAAAAATCAAACAAGCTGTGGCTGATGCCGCAGAAAGAGTAAGTGAAGGGGCAAGCCTACGTGCTTCACTGCAGCAAACTAAGTTGTTTCCACCAATGATGCTACATATGATAGCCAGTGGTGAAAAGTCTGGTGAACTTGAGCAAATGTTAGAGCGAGCCGCTAACAATCAAGATCGCGAGTTTGAAAGTATGGTCAATGTGTCATTAAAATTATTAGAACCCGCAATGATTGCCTCTATGGCAGTCATTGTACTGTTTATAGTAATGGCAATTTTGCAGCCAATTATGGCAATGAATAAGGCTGTTGGCCTTTAATTATTTTTTTATATTAATGATTTACTTAAATCATTTTTGTTTAGTGTTTTTAGAATAACGAGGTAATAACGTGAATAAACAATCAGGTTTTTCTTTATTAGAAGTGATGGTGGTATTGGTTATCATCGGGATGATCATGTCGATTGTGGCACCTAATATTATGGGTCAGCAAGAAGAAGCGGCTATTGATAAAGCGCATTTAGATATTCAGCAGTTAGAAGATGCCGTTAGCCTTTATAAGTTAAAAAATAAAAGCTACCCGAGTACAGAGCAAGGGCTTGAGGCGTTGGTAACTAAAACCAGCATTGAGCCTATCCCAAAGCGTTTTCCTGATGGCGGTTTTATTAGTAAATTGCCAGAAGATCCATGGGGCAACCCTTACCAACTTATTTACCCAGGTGAAGTAGGTAAAATTGATATTTTTTCAATGGGGCCTGATGGCGAACCGGCTACTGAGGATGATATTGGTAACTGGGGTGAAGATAAGCAGTAATGGGCATTAACTTAATCATACGCTTAAACTTAGTTGATTGGGGTTTACCATGCTGGTAAACCTTAAGCACCTGAGTGCGAAGCAATATGGTTTTAGTTTAATAGAAATTTTAGTGGTATTGGTGATCATCGCCTTTGCCACCAAAATGGTGGTATACAGCTTAGATGGCGGCGCAGAGGAAGAGCTAGATAAGCAAGCAAGTAGGCTGCATACCACCATTAATGCCGCATCGGAATTTGCCGTACTTAATCAGGTAGAGTTAGGTTTATTAGTTGATCAAAATACGCTTGAGTTTTTAGTGTTTGATGGCGAAAAGTGGACCAGCTTTGAGCGGGAAGAGTTATTTAAACCAATTGAGTTTGACCAGCAATTTAAAGTAACACTTAATCTAGAAGACCTACCTTGGGCACAAGATAACTTATTAGAGCAGTCTAACTGGCGTGAGTTAATGAGTGGCGATAATGAAGATAGTTTATTAGAACTTAAAAAATTAAAAGTTCCTCAAGTACTTCTTTTATCCTCTGCTGATGTAAGTGCATTTCAGCTTATGCTTGAGTTAAAAGATCAGGCGGAGCCGGTATATTTTATTGAAGGTAAATTTGCAGCGCCAGTTGATTTTCGTCGAGAGCCCCAATAATGAAAAAATACCAAGGTTTTACCTTATTAGAAGTCTTAGTTGCGCTAAGTATTTGTGCTATGGCGGGTATTGCTGCAATGCAAGCAACTGGTGAGCATATTCATCACTTATCGAGTATTGAAGAGCAAACGTATGGCTCATGGGTAGCCGAGAATGTATTGGTAGAACAACGAACGAAAGGCGAAAAATGGCAAGGTAAAAATGGTACCCGCGGCACTGAGATGATGGCGGGGATTGAATGGTTTTGGCGCCAAGATGTTGTGCCCACTGCTGATAAAAGCTTTGTAAAGGTCACTATTAATGTGTTTACAGATGATAAGTATGAAAATTCAATTTATGAGTTAAGTACTTACTTAAATAAAGGTAAGCCATAAGTGAAGCAGCGCGGTTTTACATTATTAGAAGTGATGGTGGCACTAGGGGTGTTGGCGTTTGTTATTATGGCCACCCACCAAATACTTGATACCACCACGCGTGCCAAAGAAGCATCAGATGAAAAAATTGCTGAGCTAAATGGGTTACAAACAGCCTTCAGGCTAATGGATCAAGACTTTAGCCAAATGACTAAACGCCAAGTGCGTAATGAAGCAGGGGATTTTCAAGAGAGTTACTTACTTGCAGGGCGCTACATTTTAGAAAGCCAGCTTGATGGCATTGCCTTTGTGCGTGATGGTTGGATGAATCCCATTAATTTGCTTCCTCGCTCAGAGCTGCAAGCTGTTGGTTATCGAGTAATTGATGACAACTTAGAACGAGTATATCGGATTTATGTTGATCAACTTGATAATATGGAGCCTCGTAGCCAAGTTGTTTTAGCTGACGTAGAAGAGCTTAAATTTGAGTTTTTAGATGGTAACGCAGAGTGGCAAGAAAACTGGCAAATTAAGGCGTTACCTAAAGCGGTAGCTGTAACGTTAAAGCAAATGAACGCAGAACCAATTAGGCGCGTTTTTTTAGTGCCAGGACTCGGTAAAGAGCTACCAAAACCGGTTAATGATGGTACTAACCAATCGCAACCAAATGGCCGAGGAACGCCTTGATGAATCAAAAAGCATCACGCGGCGCGGCGTTAGTTATTGTGTTATTTATTGTCGCGCTGGCTGCTATTTTAGCCGTAGAAATGAGTGCGAATTTAATGTTACAGGTACAAAGAAGTACTAATTTGCAGAGTCAGCAACAGGCTAAATGGTATGCTTATGGCGCTGAAGAATTAGCTATTAAAGGCTTAATTCAAAGTAAAAAAGACGATCCAGAAAAAACCACCTTAGCGCAGCCGTGGGCAAAGCAAGGTGATGTTAAGTATCCAGTTGATAACGGCACGTTAAGCGGTCAGTTAACTGATTTACAAGCCTGTTTAAACTTAAATGCGCTTGGTGCTGAGCCTGACCCAAACAGTACTAATAAAACGAACCCTGCGCATAAAGCGTTGTTTGCCATATTAGAAAATATAGAAGACTTACCCAGTGATGAGTCTGAAGAAGGTATGGCTGATAGTGTTTTTGACTGGTTAGATAAAAATAGTATTACGTATCGCTCAGGAGCTGAAGAAGGCGAGTATTTATCGCGTCAGTTTCCGTATATGACAGCAAATAGCCTATTTGCTTCGGTATCTGAACTGCGTTTAATTAAAGGATTTAACCCTTTAGTGATGGAAAAGGTGTTGCCTTATGTCTGTGTGATCCCAGGCAGTACGTTACTTTCAATTAATGTTAATACAGTCACTGAAGAGCAAGCTTTATTGCTCAGTGGCCTAATAGACGAACTGAGTGTTTCGGGTGCTCAAGCGGTAATCGCAGCGCGACCTGAAAATGGCTTTGATAATATTGAAGAGTTTTTTGAGTCTGTTAAACAACAAGGCGGCAAAAATATCAAAGCAGTAGAAAAGCTTTTTAGTTTAAAAAGTGAATATTTTAAATTACAAACGCAGGCAAAATTTGTTGATTTGCGTTTTTCGATGACCACATTACTGTATGCCAGCAATGGCGAGGTAACGATACTGGCGCGAAAATTTGGAGGCGTACAGTGACAGAGATACTGTTGATCCGCACGGGTCAAACCGAGCAAGATTTACTTAACTGGTTAATATACTCACCACAAGAACAAGAAATAATAGCCAGTGGCGAGCTACAAAATGCCAATCAGTTAAGTAAACTAACTGAAAAAGCATTAACCCGAGAGCTTGTGGTACTTTTACCATGTGACCAAGTGCAATTAAAAACGGTGACACTGCCAACAAAGTGGAGCCGTAAATTAGAGCAAGCATTGCCCTATATGCTCGAAGAAGATCTTGCATGCGATATAGACGACATTTATATCGCGCTTGGGGAGCCAACTATGGTTGATGAGCAGCATGCAATTAAGATTGCGCTAACGAACCGTGATTGGTTTGAGCACTGGTTAGAAGTATTTGAACAACATCAACTCACCCCATATCAAATAGTACCGGATGCATTGCTATTGCCAGGCGCTGAAGAGTCATGTGTTACTGCCATCGAACTTAATAAACAGTGGCTCTTTAAACAAGGTGACTGGCATATTAGCGCGGTTGAAAGCAGTTGGCTAAAAGAGTATTTAGTAGCATTAGGCAACCCAGATATCAAGCATTACAGCCCTGCTGATCAGTTTCCTGAAGCACTTAACTTATATCCGCAAACAAGTGACTATGAGTTACCGTTAGCATTATTTGCTAAACAACTTGATAAACTTAAGTTTAATTTGCGTCAAGGACCTTACACCCTTAAAAAGAAAACTGCGTTATGGTGGGGTTACTGGAAAAGTGCTGCCATTATTAGTGTGGTTGCCTTGGTATCAAGTGTGACTATTAAAGCGGTTGAATTGCATCAGCTTAATTCGCAGCTAGAAGTAGCTAAATCGCAAGTCGTAGAGCGATATCAAAAAGCCTTTCCCGGCACACGAGTACGCCCTCATTTAATTAAAAATCAAATACAGGGTGCATTGAATAAAGTACAAGGTGTTAGCGATGCTGGCTTTTTAGATTTAACCAGTAAATTGGTTAGCGTGTTTTCGCAAGTGAATGAGTTTACGCCACAAACATTACGCTTTGACAAACGCCGTAATGAATTGCGCATTCGAGCGCGTGGTAAAGACTTTCAAACTTTTGGTAAGGTTAAAGCCATTCTAGAGCAGCAAGGGGTTACTGTTGAGCAGGGCTCGTTAAATAATGATGGCGATTTTATCGTCGGCGAAATCAGACTGCGAGGTGCACAATGAAGCAGCAGTTAATGCAATATTGGCGTTCATTAAAAGAGCAAGAGCAACAATTAATTATGGTTGCAGGCGGTGTATTTGTCATCTTTGTTTTGGTGATGGGGGTTTTTAGGCCTTTAAATACTGCAATAGAGCGAGCGCAGCAATCACAAATAAAGCAGCAAGAATTGTTAGCCTGGGTAGACGAGAGTATTGTTAAGCTCAAAGCCGCGGGTAAAACGCAAGCTGTGAGTAATCAAAATCTCAGCCAAATAGTTAATAATACGCGCGGCCGTTACAGCATTAATATTAGTAAAATGCAGCCTAATGATAACTCACTTCGTTTAACGCTCGACTCAGTAGAGTTTAATCTATTAATCCAATGGATTGACGAGCTCGTTAATCAGCATGGTTTAAGCGTAGAAAATCTAGATTTAAGCCAAGATGATAAATCCGGTTATGTACGCGTAAGCCGTTTAGTATTAGAGAAGTAGTTAATGAAAAAAATAATAATATTATCCATCGTTTTTTTAATGAGCTTTATTGTTTTTAGCGTTATTAAATTACCGGCTGCGGTTGCTGTAAATTTAGCTAAACCGTATTTTCCACCGCAGCTAGAAATAGGACAAACAGTTGGCACGTTGTGGCAGGGGCAGGTGATGCAGCTGCGCTTTGAAGGTGAGCAATTAAATAATGTACGCTGGGATATATCTGGCTGGTCGTTATTTAAAGCTCAAGTAAATACTAACTTACGTTTTGGTAACCCTCGCGAACGCAGTGACATATCGGGCTATGCAGATATTAGTTATTCACTAGCTAATGATGAACTTAAAATAACTGATACCGTAGTGCGTTCAACGGTTGAGCGAGCAATGCAGCGAATTGATTTACCGTTACCAGTTACTGCTAAAGGACGTGTAATCTTAGAGCTTGATGAATACGTTTCTGGAGCGCCATATTGCCAATCACTACAAGGTGAAATAGCCAGTCCTGATATTGACGTACAAGGTTTAACTGGTTGGTTCAATATTGGTGATCTTAGTGGCAAATTAAGTTGTAAGTCGGGCGATGTTGCTATACTCATCGAGCCAGACAATAGATTAGGGCTAGAGGCAGATGCTACACTAAAGGCTAATTTTGACTTTAAAGTTGCGGGATACGTTAAACCTGATCTAACTTTACCCAAAGAAGTTCATGACGCGGTGAAGTTTTTAGGCAGACCAGATAACCAAGGTCGTTACCCACTTAAATTTTAATATTTTATATAAAGAGTTTTAATGCAAATACCTCAGTTTACTGAGCAGCATGCCAAGCTGCTCAGCGAGTTTTTAAATACCCAATCAGGCGCAATGAGCCTTACCCAAAGCCAAGGTTATTTATTTGGCGTTATATGTTCACCTGAGCCGCTAGAAGTTCACCAATGGTTAGAAAATATTCTCCCTGATACAGCAAACGACCTTGATGAAGACATGTTATTTTTGTTTATGGCATTACACCATCAGGTGAGTGAGCAAGTATTTGAGTTGGGTTATAAGTTACCCGCTGAGTTTGAATATGACTTTTGCCAGCACTGGTCAGCGGGTTTTTTAACCGCAAGCCAAGCGTATACCCATAAGTTATTAGCAAGTGAGCAACTAGACATTCAATACAAGCAAGCGCTTGAAAGCGCACAGGCGACGCTCAGTTTTTTTGCTCTCGATAAACCAATCATTACGCAAATTGCACAGCAAAATAATATTGATGAATTACACTTATGTGAGCAGCAGTACGAGTTAATGGGCGACTTTGCATTAGGTTTTGCTGAACTTATCGAAATTGTAGCGCTTAACAGTGGCTTGTATACTGATGAAGGGTGGGAGGAGTAAGTTTTCTAGCGCTTAAACGTTGTTCTTAACACCTAACCGCCAATTTCTAATTCAATATCAGTGCAACCTTGTTTGCACTGTATTACTCCCTTACCAGGCTCGCTGGTGGCTAAGTTAAGGGTTAATACGCCATTGCAATGTTCGCATTTTAACGTTTTACCCTGTGCCAATTGCTTAAGCATTGTGCGATGTTTATGAAATGAGTTACTTGCTTTTTTATTTAATCCAGAAAAATCCATTACTTTACTCTCGCTTGCGCTAATGACTCTTTGATAATACGACATACAGTAAGTAATCGTTCTTCGTAAAAATAGAGGTTTAGATCACCTTGGCGACAATAGCGTAGTTCAAATAACTTGACTGATTCATCCGTAGTAAATGTTTTAGCAACATAGTCTTGCTCAGAACGAGAAAGTGCTAACTGTTGATTCACTTTATTTCTCGTCATGGTTGCTACAGGAAAGCGATCTACTTTAGTTGAGCTGCTTAACAAACCGATACCATCACCGAGCAACCGTTCGCGCGGCTCTTTTACCAAAGGATGATCAACGGTAAAAAATGCTAGGATCACAACCACTAGTATAAAAAATTTCTTCATAAATATACAAACCTTGATCCAAACAACACTTTAGTAGCCGGCAAGTGTAATAAAATACACCTTAAAAGCAAGTCACAAATTGAATAAATTATTAGCAATCTAGTCAGTAATTTTAGCTAATATGCGTATAATAAGAGGCAGTAGTTAGATATTTCTGAAATATCTGAAAGTACACAAGTGCGACTTAAAGCGTATTATGTTTAGCATGCAAGTTGCTACACTTAGGCGAAAAGTACAAAAAGATTGCTGAATTTTTATTTCCTAGCGGCGTTGAGGAACTTCAATGGATAAGCAAATTAAAGTAAAAAACATACCAACAGAGGTTAAGATCCAAAAACCTGATCTGAGCCGTCAAGAAGATAGATTTAACCCCCGCAATCGCATTTATGTACGTGCGGTTACAGGGCTTCATCAATTACTAAGACAACGCATTGGCTTTTTAGGCATGCTAGCGTTTATGTTATTGCCTTGGATCAACTTTAATGGCCAGCAAGCTGTGTTGTTTGAGCTAATGGAGCAAAAGTTTAATATTTTTGGTTTAACCCTATGGCCACAAGACTTCACTATTCTTGCATTTATTTTTATGCTTGCGGCGTTTGCTCTATTTTTAGTGACTACTTTTTATGGCCGCGTATGGTGTGGCTATACCTGTCCGCAAACAGTATGGACCTTTATTTTTATTTGGTTTGAAGAAAAGTTTGAGGGCAGTGCTAACCAACGTAAAAAGTTAGACCAACGGCCAATGGATTTTGACAAATTCTGGCGAAAAACCGCAAAGCACACTAGTTGGGTGTTATTTTCTTTGTATACCGCGTTAACTTTTGTTGGTTATTTTACGCCTATTCGCGAACTACTCCCTGAATTTGTTACCTTTAACGTAGGCGGTTATGCCTTAGTTAGTATTATTGTATTTACTATTTGTACTTATGGTAACGCGGGTTGGATGCGCGAGATTATGTGTTTACATATATGCCCATACTCACGTTTTCAGTCAGCAATGTTTGATAAAGACACCTTTACTGTAAGCTACGATGAAGCGCGTGGTGAAAACCGCGGGCCACGTTCGCGTAAACAAGACCCAAAAGAGCTGGGGTTAGGTGATTGTATTGACTGTAACTTGTGTGTGCAAGTTTGCCCAACTGGGATTGATATTCGTAATGGTCTGCAATACGAGTGTATAAACTGTGGCGCGTGTATTGACGCCTGTGACGGCGTAATGGACAAAATGAATTATCCTCGAGGGCTTATCTCTTATACCACTGAGCGTAACTTAGAAACCCCAGAGAATAAAACTCATCCGCTGCGTCCTAAGCTAATTGGTTACAGCATTATTTTAGTCTTACTTACTGGTGCGTTGGTAGCCAATATAGCTATGCGTAAACCTATGGACTTTGATATTATCCGTGATCGCAATCAGTTGTATCGTGTAGATTTTAATGGCTTAGTTGAAAACACCTACACCTTAAAAGTGATTAATAAGGCACAGTACGAGCAAACATTCTCTATTGATGTTAAAGGGTTAGATAACTATAAATACATAGGTGATACCACCTTTACGGTGAACGCTGGTGAATCGCATAATGTGCCGTTATCATTAGTAATGGACCCTTATGATTTAAAAGCGCCAATGACCGAGTTTAACTTTGTACTGTCGCCAATAAACGAACCCGATAACCAAATATCGCAGCAAAGTAACTTTTTTAAAGCGCGATAAAGAGTCTGTATTAAAAGACGAACACTGATATTAACAAAAAAGCGGGATATTCCCGCTTTTCTTTTATATAAGAAGTATATGAGTAAATTTAGCTTTATTGACTTAACCCCAGATCTTATTTTGGATGCCATCGAAAGCGTTGATATTTACGCTGAGTCAGGGTTGCTAGCGCTAAATAGCTACGAAAATCGAGTGTATCAATTTGTAGCTGAGGGTGGAAAACGTTACGTTGTTAAGTTTTATCGGCCTGAGCGCTGGAGCAAAGCACAAATTCAAGAGGAACATGATTTTGCTTTTGAACTGGCAGCCGCAGAAGTACCGGTCGTTGCGCCAATAAAGCATAATGGGCAAAGCTTATTTGAACACCAAGGGTATTTATTTACTTTATTCCCAAGTGTAGGCGGGCGTTTATTTGAAGTCGATAATTTAGATCAGCTTGACGTACTAGGGCGTTTAATTGGTCGCATGCACCAAGTAGCGAAAACGCAGCCCTTTACCCAAAGACCAATCGTTAGCTGTGATGAATACCTGCATACAGCTAAAGTTCATTTACAAAAAAGTAATTTAGTCCCTATGGGACTAGAGACTTCCTTTTACACTATTTTAGATTTAGTTATTGCCCAAGCGCAGCTGCAATATAAAAATGTAGACAGTATTCGCTTACACGGAGACTGCCATGCTGGTAATATTTTATGGGCTGGGGATGCGCTGATGTTTGTTGATTTAGACGATAGCCGCCAAGGACCTGCAATTCAAGATTTATGGATGATGCTCAGTGGCGATCGACAAACACAGCTGTTACAGTTAGACACTTTAGTGAATGCGTATGAAGAGTTTTGTGATTTTGATCACTCACAACTGAAGCTGATCGAACCGCTTCGCGCCATGCGTATGATTCATTACATGGGTTGGGTTGCAAAACGTTGGAGCGATCCAGCTTTTGTACGGAACTTTTCATGGTTTGCAGATGACAAATACTGGGAGCAACAAATTTTAGCGCTTAAAGAACAGCTTGCAGCTTTGCAAGAAGCCCCGTTAAAATTATTGCCATAATATTTTTATTTAAAAAAGAAGTATAACGAGATATTCATGCTTAAAAAATTAAAACTAAGTTTACTGATCCTATGTTTACCTTTCGCAGCACTAGCTGCCAACTTTGAAGCAGGTAATCAATATACTGTGATTGACGTTGAAAAGAGTAAAACGCCAAACGTAACCGAATTCTTCTCTTTCTATTGCCCGCACTGTTTTAAATTTGAGCCGGTAGCAAAAGGGATTGCAGAAAACTTACCTGAAGGGGCTGAGTTTGTAAAAAATCATGTTAACTTTTTAGGGGGCGTTTCACCACAAGCACAAAGTAACCTGAGCTTTGCTTACTTAATTGCAAAAAAACATGGTCAAGCCGAAGCAGTAACAGCGCAAATTTTTAAAAGCATCCATATTCAGCGTGCACCATTAACAGAAATTAAAGACGTTAAGAAGTTATTAGAGCTTAACGCAATTGATAACAGCACATTTGATAATGATATTGCTAGTTTGCCTATCATAGCAGCTGAACGTGCCATGCAAGATAAGCAGAATAAATATTCTGAGCTTGGCGCATTAACTGGCGTACCTACATTTATCGTAAATGACAAATATAAAATCAATATTAATACAATCAAGAGCCAACAAGAACTTGATGAGTTAATTAGCTTTTTACTAAAACTATAATTTTTGGAGCACCATAATAATGATCAAATTAGTTAAAGCAGGGTTGCTTGCTGTATTACTCCCTTTAGCTGCAACCAGTTTTGCTGCCACTTACGAAGAGGGCGTACATTATGATGTCGTCTCTGATCGTGCAACCAGAAAGCCAGAAGTAAAAGAGTTTTTCTCTTTTTACTGCCCTGCATGTAATAACATGGAGCCACTGCTTGCTGAGATCAAACCTAAGCTAGACAAAAACGTAAAGTTCAAGAAAAGCCATGTGGATTTCGTGGGCGTTCGTGACCCAGAACATCAAACCATGATCAGCCAAGCACTAGCTACTGCTGAAGTACTACCGCAAAAAGATAAAATTATTTCAGCGATGTTTGATCACATTCACGCAAAGCGTGCTCGTTTTAATGAGCTTGCAGATGTAAAAGATGTATTTTTAGCGCAAGGTGTAGATGGCGACAAATTTGATAAATTATTTGAAAGCTTCTCGGTACGTACACTGAGCTCTAAAATGAAGCGCGACCAAGATTACTTTAAAGGAAAAGGGGCACTGCGTGGCGTTCCGACATTTATTGTTAATGGTAAATATAAGCTTAACTTAGGTGGCGAGTCAGGTATTTCATCGCCAGAAGATGTAAGCGCACTTATTAACTACTTAGCAAATAAATAAGTAGTTTAGTGAAATAAAAAAGCTCCGAAAGGAGCTTTTTTATTTGGAGAAGAAAATTCATTATGGAAAAAATTTTAATCTCAAGTTGTTTGTTAGGTTTGCCAGTTCGTTATGATGGTAAAGGCCAAACAATATTGCACCCTCAACTTAATTTGTGGCAAAAGCAAAATAGATTAATCGTATTTTGTCCTGAGATTGCTGGTGGTTTACTCGTGCCTAGAGCGCCCGCTGAGATAAAGCAAAATCGAGTTATTACAAATACTGCTGAGGATGTAACAAGTGCATTTGAAGCTGGCGCTAATAAAGCATTAGCCCTTTGTAATAAGCATAATATTCGCTTTGCTTTACTAAAAGAGTCTAGTCCTTCGTGTGGCCGTAATACAATTTATGATGGAAGCCATAGTGGGGTGAAAGTAAAAGGCATGGGGCTGACCGCTAAGTTATTGGTAAAGAATCAAGTTAAAGTATTTAGTGAAGAGCAAATACCAGCACTTATCAAGGCGCTGGTATTATAGTATTAGATTTTATTTTTTCTGTAAAAATACACCAGATTCAATATGGTGTGTGTAAGGGAACTGATCAAATATTGCAAAGCGCTTAACCTCATGGGTTTGCGTTAAGTGATCAAGATCACGCTCTAACGTATCTGGGTTACATGAGATATAAATAATATTCTCATAGTTAGCCACTAAATCACACGTTAGGGTATCCATGCCAGCACGAGGCGGGTCGACTAGAATGGTTTGGCAGTTGTAACTACTAAGGTCAATACCATCTAAGCGAGAGAAAGTACGCTCGCCTTTCATTGCCTGAGTAAACTCTTCGCTCGACATGCGAATAATATCTAAGTTAGTTACTTTGTTTTGAGCAATATTATATTGCGCTGAATGCACAGACGATTTTGATATTTCTGTTGCCAGCACTTTATTAAATGAGCCCGCAAGTGCAATTGAAAAGTTTCCGTTACCACAATACAGCTCTAGTAAATCATTGTTTAGTGGTTTACATAGCTCTTGTGCCCACTCTAACATTTTAATATTCACCTTCGCATTAGGCTGAGTGAAGCTATTTTCTACCTGTTGATAGATTAGCTCTTGGCCATTTACCATTAAACGCTCAGTAACAAAGTCATCGCCTAATTTTTCTTTTTGCTTACGTGCACGGCCAATAAAGTCAATTTTGTACTGGCTACTTAGCTTTTCCTTTAAGGCATTAATCTCAGTTAACCAGTGTTCATCAAGTGGCTTGTGATAAAGCAAGCTCACTAAAATTTCACCGCTTAGGGTCGATAAATAATCTATTTGGAATAATTTACGACGCAGTACTTCGCAGCCTTTTAAGTTATCAATCATTACCTGCATAACTTCACCTACTAAAGGAGCTGCAGGATCAAAGGTATCAACACGTATTTTATCTTTCGTTTGTTGATCAAACATAATATGAAACAGATCGTCACCATCGTGCCATACTCTAAATTCTGCACGTTGACGGTAGTTAATAGGCTCAGAGCTAAATACTTCTAACTGTTTTACACCGAAACGTTGAAACTGCTCTGTAATACGCTGCTCTTTTTCATTTAATTGTGCATCGTACTGCGTGGTATCTATATTTATAACTGCCATTAACGGTATAACCTTATCGTTGAGATCTGTTTATCGGCGCTATTGTAGGGAGCGAAGCGTATTTGTCTAGTTTTGATCAAATATAGTGAGCTTTTTTTAAGCATTTTACTACAGTATAGGCTTACTTGGCCGATATAAGAGTATGTCTAAATAGGAGTCTTCTCATGAAAATAGGTAACTTTAGTTTTGTTCCAAACAGCAATGCCAATAAATACAATACTAAGCAAGCAATGCCACAGCCTAAAATAGACTCCCCACCAACTAGCTATCAGCAACGCGGAAAAGAATTGGCTGCTGCCGTATTGGGTGACAAAATGGCAAAAGAATTAGGCTTGCCGGTTGCTGAAGCGAAAAAAGACAAACCATTGTTTGATTTTAATGAAGTAGTCAAAAATGTTTTAGACTTTGTGACCAGCTCAGTAAAAAAAGCCAAAGCCAATGGTGCCGATGATGACAAGCTACAAGATATACTTAACCAGGCACGTAAAGGCGTGCAAACAGGTGTTGATGAAGCTGTAGATGAATTAAAAGGTATGGGCGTATTTAATCAAGAGCTTGAAGAGGGGATTGATAAATCAAAAGAGGGCATCTTTAATGGCCTTGATAAATTTGAGCAGAACTTATTTAATCCTCAGCCAGCAAGCATAACGGTTAGTCAATCGCAATATGTGAACCTTAGTAACAGCGCTGATTACACTTTTACCACCGCAGAAGGTGATGAGGTGAGTATTAGTTTTGCAGACGCTTACCAATCCCAGTCATCTAGTCGCTATCAGCAAACTGAAAGCTCACAAGCATTTAGTACGCAATTTTCTGAGTCTCGTGAGTTGTCATTTTCTATGTCAGTAAATGGAGAGCTTAATGAAGACGAACAGCAAGCTATAAATGATTTAATGGCAGAGTTACAAGATGTAAGTAAAACCTTTTTCAGTGGTGACTTAGATAAAGCATTTGAACAAGCCCAAGAACTCAGCTTAGGAAATGAACAGCTGGTGGCATTTTCAATGGACTTACGTCAAAGCAAAACTGTGGCAGCTATTAAAGAGTATGAACAAATTAAGCCAACCTCAGAAAAGGCCATTGCCGAAACTGTCGCGCCTTTTAATGATGATCTAAAATCGGCCTACTCTAAAGCGCAAGCACTAGGATTAGAAAGCCAGCTATCAGGTATCATTCAATGGCTAAATCAAGATCAACAAGAAATAGATAAACTGGTTGATTACACTAACACCATGTTTGAAAACTTAGATAAATTAAACGCCGCTACTGCAAAACTAGACGCTGAGTAAAACTACTTTCTTTTATAAAAGCCTCATGGCAAACTGCCGTTCTAAGTAAAGAGTAGGAATGGTAGTTTGTCAGCGCACATCATGGTATTTGATTCAGGTATAGGTGGAACCACAGTACTTGAGCATATTCAGCAAAGCATTCCTCACGCTCAATATAGTTACTTCATGGATAATGCATTATTGCCTTATGGTGCACAGTCGCAGCAGACTATAATTAGTCGCTTATGTGGACTAATCCAATTTATCAAAAATGAGTCGCTCAATGTCGACTTAATTGTTATAGCCTGCAATACCGCCTCAACATCTGCATTAAGTGCGGTACGTCAAATAACAGATATTCCAATTGTAGGGGTTGTACCTGCGATTAAGCCCGCAGCACAAATAACACAATCAAAGCATATTGGATTATTGGCAACCCCTGCTACAGTAGCAAGTTCATATACGGATACACTGATTAAAGAGCATGCCTCACTTATAACTACAAGCTTATATAGTAGTGTTGAATTGGTCACCCTGGCAGAGACATTCTTTTTTACCCAACACTTAGATATAGAAAAGCTGCACGCTGAGTTAAACCGATTAAATATTAATAAAGATATCGATGTGCTGGTATTAGGCTGTACTCACTTTCCTATTCTTGCTAAACCAATTAGTGATTACTTTAAAGCACATATAGAGTTGTTAGATTCTGGTGCGGCTATTGCTAAGCGAGTTAGATCTTTACTGAATTTAAGCGATGATCAAGCAGGCATAAAAAAGCCGCTGCGGTATTATGCAACGGCTGATATATGTAGTGATAAACTAGCCGTTAAGCAAGTTACACTGTTTGATCCGACTCTGAACGATAAGAGTTAGAATCATCTTCTTGTTTTTGTTTTGCTTCACGTACTTTTAAAGTACGTTGTTGGAACTCACTATCATTTAACTTAGCAATTGCGTTATCCGCATCAGCTTGAGCCATTTCAACAAAACCGAAGCCGCGACGTTTGCCAGTATTCTTATCTTTCAATAAACGAACATTAAATACCTTGCCTTGCTCTTCGAACAAAGCACGTACAACGCCTTCATTTGCGCGATAAGGAAGATTGCCAACATAAAGTGTTTTTGTTTTTACTTCGGCTTCTTCTGCACTTACTGATGACATTGCAGCAATGACAAGTCCACCAATTAATAAACCAGCACCAAATAGTAGTGCAGGGTCTAATGCTAGGCTTGCAAGTGCAAACTTAACGATAACAAAACCAACAACAGCAAGAATAACTGCAAAGATAAAAGATTTTTGATCGGGTAATTTCATTTTGATCTACCAATAAACAGGAAATAAACATTAATTTAACATTGTGAACTTGCTATCTTAACGTCTTAATTGAACATAGCAATGAAATTTATAGTAAATAGTTAGTAAGAGTGCAAAAAACGACCTAAAGTAAGCTCTTTCCATACCATTTTAATAGTATTTGCTTGAAAGTTGAGCAAACAGTAAAAAGATCTAAAAAAAAGGTTGATCTGTTTTCGGATCTCCCTATAATGCGACCCCACTGAGACGGGGAACGCCAACGCATAGCGAGGCACGAACTGCTCAGAGAGTTAAATAAAACTTGAGTTTAAATCATCGTAAGAAAGTTTAAAATTAAGTATTGACTCGAAAAATAAAGGATGTATTATACGCATCCCTGGCGACAACGTCGCAACGTTCTTTAACAATATAAAGCAATCATCTGTGTGGGCACTCGTACAGATTGAGTTCTAACAGCCAAGTTTAGTTCGCTAAGCAAGGCAAACAAATTTAGAGTCT
>NZ_PNDI01000066.1:0-1673 GCF_005887465.1 Pseudoalteromonas sp. S1610
CGGGGTTCGGGGTTCGGGGTTATCGTGCATTTTTAATCATAGAGATTAATTTACCAAGCATTTTCCCAATGCTTTCACACTCATCTAAAGCGTATTCTGTTTGTTCATAATTAATATAACCTAACTCAAAAGCAATCATTAGCTGAGTTTTTAATTCACCGACAGACCCTTTAGCTACAGAAAGAAAGTAAGCTCTTTCTTTATCAGAGTAACGCTCATAACCCTCTGCAATATTGCTAGGCACTGAAACTGCGCTTCGACACATTTGATCTTTTAAGCCAAAATCCCTCAAAGCAGTAAAGGTTTGGTATACAAACAAACTTAATGAGAAAGACTTTTTCCATACATCTAAACTTTCATACCTCAAAACCATTCCTTAGCCTTAATCTCGCTTTCATCATAAATTATAGTAAACATATAATTTAACGCACGGAACTTAATCTCTTTAGCAGCTCGGTTCTCGTAGCCCGTTACTCGAAACTCATTATCTAAAAACAAAAAACCCAGCATAAGCTGGGTTTTTGAATTCTTGATAACGTAAAAATTAACGTTTTGAGAACTGTGGACGCTTACGCGCTTTCTTAAGACCCACTTTCTTACGTTCAACTTTACGTGCATCACGAGTAACGAAACCTGCTTTACGAAGTTGTGGACGTAGTGACTCGTCAAACTCCATAAGTGCACGAGTGATACCGTGACGGATAGCACCAGCTTGACCAGTAGTACCACCACCGGCAACGGTGATGTGAAGGTCAAATTTTTCAGTCATGTCTACAAGCTCAAGAGCTTGACGAACAACCATGCGTGCTGTTTCGCGACCAAAGTACTCTTCTAAAGAGCGCTTGTTGATTACGATGTTACCAGTGCCTGGGCGTAAGAATACGCGAGCACTTGAACTTTTACGACGACCTGTACCGTAGTATTGATTTGCCATGATAGTGCTCCTTAAATGTCTAGAACCTGAGGCTGTTGTGCAGCATGGTTATGCTCAGTACCCGCGTAAACTTTAAGTTTGCGGAACATAGCGCGGCCTAAAGGACCACGTGGCAACATGCCTTTAACAGCTTTTTCGATGATCATTTCAGGCTTTGCAGCTTGAAGTTTATCAAAAGTAGTAGACTTAAGACCACCTGGGAAACCAGAGTGAGCGTAGTACACTTTATCTTTGAATTTGTTACCAGTAACAGTAACTTTCTCAGCGTTGATAACGATGATGTAATCACCAGTATCTACGTGTGGTGTGTACTCAGCTTTGTGCTTACCGCGTAGGCGATGAGCGATTTCAGTAGCGATGCGACCTAAAGTTTTATCTTCAGCGTCAACTACGTACCAGTCACGTTTTACTGTTTCTGGTTTAGCAACAAACGTTTTCATTTATAAAAATCCAATGTTTTTCAATTAAAACCACAGGTAGTTATTATTAACTACCGCTCTAAGTATGCTACAACCCCTTCGAGTTTTAGACTTTTTCGCCGCTCACAAGTGGCTAAACTATATGAGGACATAGAACGCAACGTGGCAGACGCGGGAGTATACCAGCACTTAAACTACATTGCTACCGGCCGGTTGTTTTTTCCGCAAAAAGTTTTAGGTTTTAGGTTTTAGGTTTTAGGTTTTAGGTTTTAGGTTTTAGGTTTTATCAAAAATAACTATATAATCGGGATTGGCAATTA